>WQUE01000162.1 GCA_009785885.1 Actinomycetes bacterium | reverse complement strand
CCGCCATGCCGCATGCCCGCACCGAGCCGACCATGGCGGACGTCGCCGCCGCCGCGGGGGTGTCGCACCAGACCGTGTCGCGG
Source organism: Actinomycetes bacterium (assembly GCA_009785885.1). Classification (GTDB taxonomy): domain Bacteria; phylum Actinomycetota; class Actinomycetes; order Propionibacteriales; family Propionibacteriaceae; genus WRGV01. The sequence goes on along the minus strand of WQUE01000162.1, from coordinate 4,830 downwards.
GTGCTCAACAACCACCCGTCCGTCTCCAGCCAGACCCGTCGCAAGGTCCGGGACGCGATCGCCGGGCTCGGCTACCGGCGCAACTTCGCCGCCCGGGCGCTCGCGACGGGCAGCAGCCACATCCTCGGCGTGCTCGTCTCCAACACGACGCTGTCCGGCCCCTCGGGCGCGCTCCTCGGCATCGAACAGATGGCGCGGGCACACGGCTACTGGGTCGCCATGGTGGGGCTGCGCGACCGCGACGCCGACGAGGTGGCGGAGGCCATCGCCCACTTCGCGAGCATCCGCACCGACGGCATCATCGCCATCGCGCAGTCCCAAGCAGTGGTCGAGGCTACGCTCGCCGGACGAGGGACGATGCCGACGGTGCTGGTCACCTCGGGCGCGGTCCCGGCTCCCTGCCCGACCGTGGACGTCGACCAGGCCGACGGCATCCGCCAGCTCATGACAATCCTCCGGGGACTCGGCCACCGCCGTATCGCCCATATCGGCGGTCCCATTGATGACCTCCACGCCGCGGTGCGGGCCACCGCGTGGCGCGACTGCCTGCCTGCCGGCGAGCCGGCCGACGAGCTGTTCGTGCACGGCGACTGGTCGAGCGCCTCCGGCTATCGGGCCACCATGCACCTGCTCGGCCAACCGAGCGTCCCGACGGCGATCTGCGCAGCCAACGACCGGATGGCGTTCGGCGCGCTGCGCGCGCTGACGGAGCGGGGCCTGTCGATCCCCCGCGACGCGTCCGTCGTCGGGTTCGACGACATCGAGGGGTCCGACTGCTCCATCCCGCCCCTGACGACCGTGCGGCAGAACCACGACGCGCTCGGCTCGGCCGCCATGGAGCTGTTGCTGGAGGCGATGGCCGGCGAGCCGCCGCGGTCCTGTCGCGTGCCGGCGGAGCTGGTCGTCCGGTCCTCCACCGGGCCCGCGCCGATCTAGCCACGTCTCACCGAACGTCCAGGCAAGCACCACCCCAGCCTGGCTGATTCTGTCGACTGATGCCCCTTGTCAACCGGTGGTTTCGACGAGCTCGACCAGCGGTTTCCTAGCCCAGCCAGGACGTGACCTCGGCCGCCCAGTAGGTCAGAATGAGGTCGGCGCCGGCGCGCCTGATACCGAGCAGCGATTCCAGGATCGCCGCCTTCCGGTCGATCCAGCCGTTCGCCGCGGCCGCCTCGATCAGCGCGTACTCCCCGGACACCTGGTACGCGGCGACGGGCACGGGGCTGCGGGCGGCCACCGCGGCGAGCACGTCCAGATACGGCCCGGCGGGCTTCACCATCACGATGTCGGCACCCTCCGCGATGTCGAGATCGGCCTCGCGCAGGCCCTCGCGGCCGTTCGCCGGGTCCATCTGGTACGTCCGGCGATCACCCTTCAGCGTCGAGTCGACGGCCTCGCGGAACGGCCCGAAGAAGGCGCTGGCGTACTTCGCGGCGTAGGCCAGGAGCACGACGTCGGAGAATCCGGCTGCATCCAGGGCGGCCCGGATCGCCGCGACCTGGCCGTCCATCATCCCGGACGGCCCGAGCACCTCGGCGCCGGCCCGGGCCTGGGCTACGGCCATGGACGCGTAACGGGCGAGGGTCGCGTCGTTGTCGACCCGGCCGCCGGCATCCAGCACGCCGCAGTGGCCGTGATCGGTGAACTCGTCCAGGCAGGTGTCGGCCATCACGACCGGCCCCGTCGTGACGGCGCCGACGGCCACCTCGTCAGCGACCGCCGCGCGGGAGAGGGCGATGGCGCGCTGCAGGATGCCGTCCGGCGCGTCGGCCTGGCTGCCGGTCGCGTCGCGCATGGCGGGCACGCCGAACAGCATCACGCCGCCGATGCCGGCGCGGGCCGCCTCGCGCACGGCCTGTTCCAGGCTCGCCAGCGTGTGCTGTACGACGCCCGGCATCGACGCGACCGGCTTCGGCTGCGACAGCCCCTCCTTGACGAAGAGCGGCAGGATCAGGGACGCCGCGTCGAGCCGGGTCTCGGCGACGAGGCGGCGCAGCGCGGGCGTCGCGCGCAGGCGGCGGGGCCGGATGGGCCCGGGAACGGGGAGCGAGGCGGCGTTCATGGATCGGTTTCCTTTCCTGCGCGGGCCGGGTCAGTCTAGCGGGAGCGGCGGGGGCTCGACAGCGCCGCGACCAGCGCGTCCACGAGCGCATCGCTGGTGGCGTGCGCGGCGACCGCGTCCACGCGCAGACCCGCCGCCCGGGCCGCGACAGCGGTGGGCTCGCCGATCGCGACGCCCGCCACACCGGGGTGGGGACGCAACTGGGCGGCGACCTGGCGCGCCCCGCTCGGGGCCGCGAGCACGACCGCCTCGATCCGGCCCGCCGACCAGGCATCGAGCACGGCCGGCGGGAACGCGACCGGCACGGTCCGGTAGGCCAGCACCTCGTGGACGTCGAAGCCGTGCGCGCGCAGGCCGTCCGCCAGCCCCGGTCCGGCCAAGTCCCCCTGGGGCAGCAGCACCCGGCCCGGGGTGACGGGGCCGAACGCCGCCACCAGGCCCGTCGCCGTTTCCGGGCCGTCCGGTGACAGGTCGACCCGCAGCCCGGCGGCCTCCAGCGCGGCCGTCGTCGCCGGCCCGACCGCGGCCCAGCGCACTGCGGCACGCGCGAGAAAGACGTCGGCGCGGCGGGCCGCATCGAGCAGCGCCCGCACGGCGTTGACGCTTGCAACGACGATCCAGTCGAACCCGTCCAGGCTTGTCACGGCCGCTTCGAGGGCGTCTCCGTCCCCCGGCTCCGTGATCGTCGCCGGGGCGACCAGCACGGTCGCACCGCAGCGCTCCAGACGGGTGCGCAGCCCCTCGGCCCGGTCCGGCTCGCGCGCGATCAGCACCGTCGTGCCGCCGAGGACGCGTTCATCCGTCATGGGCCGCACCCGCCTGGCCCAGCGGCGCGATCCGGCACGCGCCACGCTCCAGCAGAGCCTCCGCCACGCGGCGGCCCAGCGCCTCGGCCGCCCGGAGTGCGGACGGGGCATCCGGCACCGCCTCATCCGCCTCCTCCGCCTCGTCGACGAGGCGCCTGGTCCCGTCCAGGCTGGCGACGACGGCGCGCAGACGAAGTCGCCCGCCGTCCACTACCGCGTGCGCCCCGACCGGTGCGGCACACCCGGCCTCCAGCCGCGCGAGCACCGCCCGCTCGGCCGTCACGGCCCGGTGCGTGGCAGCATCGTCGAGGGCACCGAAGGCCGCTGCGAGCGTCTCCTCGGCCAGGGCTTCCGCGCGGGCCTCGACGGCGAGCGCCCCCTGCCCGGGCGCGGGCGTGAGGTCGGCCGGGTCGAACAGCTGCGTGATCGCCTCGCGCCGCCCCAGCCGGGCGAGCCCGGCGCACGCCAGCACGACGGCGTCAAGGTCGGCGCTCTCCCCGAGCACCCGGGCCAGCCGCGTGTCCACGTTGCCGCGCACGTCGACGATCGCGAGATCGGGCCGGAGAGCGAGCAGTTGCGCTGCGCGGCGCGGCGACCCCGTGCCCACCCGGGCGCCGGCCGGCAGCATGGCAAGCGTGAGCCCGTCTCGGGCACACAGTGCGTCTCGCGCGTCCTCCCGCGGCGGCGTCACCAGGACCAGGCCGTCGGCGGGCGCGGTCGGCAGGTCCTTCAGCGAGTGCACGGCGACGTCGCAGCGGCCGTCCAGCACGGCCTCCCGCAACGCCGCGACGAACACGCCCGTGCCGCCCAGGCTCGCGAGCGAACCGGTGAGCACGTCCCCGTCGGTGCGCACGCACACCAGCTCGACGGGACGGTCCAGTCGGGCGGCGAGGACGTCTCGGACGTGTCCCGCCTGGGTCGTCGCCAGCGCACTTCCGCGGGTGCCGACGCGCAGCGGCGCCGTTCGGCCGATCATGAGGCAGCCTCGTGGACGAGGCCGACGACGCGCGTGAGCACATCGGGATCGGCATCGGGCGGCACGCCGTGTCCCAGGTTGACCACATGAGCCGGGGCCAGCCGACCGCGCCGCATCACCTCGCGCACATGTCCGTCCAGCACCGGCCAGGGCGCCGCGAGCATCGCCGGGTCGATGTTGCCCTGGAGCGGTAGCGGGCCGACCGCCCGCGCGGCCTCGTCGAGCGGCGTCCGGTAGTCGACGCCGATCGCCGGCGACGCCACCCCGGCCGCCACCAGCACGTCCCGCATCGCCGCCAGCAGGTGACCCGCCCCCACGCCGAAGTGGATCACCGGCACGCCGAGCGCCGCGACGCCCGTGAGCGCGCGGACACTGGCCGGGGCGACATGAGTCTCGTAGTCGGCCAGCGACAGGCCGCCGGCCCACGAGTCGAACAGCTGGGCCGCGCTCGCCCCCGCCGCGACCTGCGCGGTCAGGAACCGGCCGGTGACGTCCGCGGCCCAGTCGACCAGACGCCGCCAGGTGGGCGGGTCGGCGTGCATCAGGCGCCGGGCCGCCAGATGGTCGCGGGACCCCCGGCCCTCGGCGAGGTAGGCCGCGAGCGTGAACGGCGCCCCCGCGAAGCCGATCAGCGGTGTCGTGCCCAACGGGGCGACGCTGCGCGCGACCGCCTCACGAACCGGTGCGAGCGCGTCGTCGGTCAACTCGTGCTCGACGAGCTGCGCCACGTCGTCGGGCGTCCGATACGGGTGGTCGAGGACGGGTCCGACGCCGGCGTCCAACTCCACCGCCACACCCGCGAGACGGAGCGGGACAACGATATCGGAGAAGAACACCGCCGCGTCGACGCCGTGCCGCCGCACCGGTTGGAGCGTCAGCTCCGCGGCAAGGTCCGGATCGAGGCAGGCCTGCAGCATTGTCGTGCCCGCGCGCGCCGCCCGGTACTCCGGCAGGCTGCGTCCCGCCTGGCGCATGAACCACACGGG
>WQUE01000161.1 GCA_009785885.1 Actinomycetes bacterium | reverse complement strand
CCACCGAGGTCGAGCTGAACGAGAAGAAGCACCGCATCGAGGACGCCGTCTCGGCGACCCGCGCGGCGATCGAGGAGGGCATCGTCGCCGGCGGCGGCGCCGCCCTGATCCATGCGGGTGCAGCGATCGCCGACGGGCTGAAGCTTTCCGGTGACGAGAAGGTCGGGGTGCAGATCGTGGCGAAGGCCATCGTCGAGCCGTCCCGCTGGATCGCGGAGAACGCCGGCCTGCCGGGGTACGTGATCGTGTCCAAGATCGCCGAGCTGAAGCCGAACGAGGGCTACAACGTGAAGACGGCGAAGTACGGCGACCTGATCAAGGACGGCGTGATCGACCCGGTGAAGGTGACGCGTTCGGCGCTGGCCAACGCGGCGTCCATCGCGTCCCTGCTGCTCACCACGGAAACCCTCGTGGTGACGAAGAAGGAGGAGCCGGCGCCGGCTGCAGCCGGCGGTGGCCATCAGCACTGACGTGCGATCGCACGTCGGACCCGGCCCGGTCCCCGCGAGGGGGCCGGGCCGCGGTTCGATCGGGGGCCTCGCGCCGGTACCGGGTCAGCTCTCAGCGCCGGGCCGCGGTCCGCGACGCGGCCCACCAACCCCCGCCATTCGAAACCCCGGTGCCCTTGAACGCGCCAGTAGAATTGTTTACGACGAAACAAGTTGCCCATGGCACACCCCGGACGTCACGCGGTATCACGAGTGTGGAGCGTCCGCTGGGGACCACGGCCTGGGTCCGTCAATCACGGACGTTCCCGGACATCGCCGGGTGGGCGTCGACGAACATGAGGAGGGTACGGGTGGCAACAGGAGTGGCGCGTCGGGTAGGAGCCGGTCTGGCGGGTGTGGCGGTCGCGGCGGCGATCGGCCTCGCCGGGACGGCCGTTTCGGCGCAGGCGTGGGCCGCCGACACCACGGCCGCCGACACCAGGACCACCGCCACGATCGAGCCGCGCTTCGACACGCCGGTCACCCTGCCGGCAGAGCTCGACCCCGGTTTCCAGACGCCGGTGGCGCTGCCGGCCGAGATCGCGCCGTATCTTCACCTGACCGCGCCGCTCGGCGACGAGGGCTTCCTGGGCATCGTCCCGATCGACGGGGGCCTGGCCCCGGCGGACGTCCCGTGCGAGACGTGCCAGGGCGCGGCCGTCGACGAGCCGGCGGTCGCACCGCGCGCCGAGGCGTCGCCGCAAGGGTACGGTCTGGCCTGGGTGATCCTCGGCGTGGGCTGCCTGCTCGTGGTGTCGCTGGCCACCGTCCTGGCGCTGCGGCCGCCGCGCGGCCCGGCCGAGCCGCCGAAGACCCCGTGGAAGCACCTGGCCTGGCGCGGCACGCGTGGGGACATCGAGGTGGGACGTCTCGCCGACCGTTCCCGGGCGGCGGCGCTGCACTGGCGCCGGGTCGAGGCCCCCCTGCCCTGAGCCGTCCCTGACGAGGGGACGGACGTTCGCCGGCGGCGTCCTTGATCGCCTCAAGCGTGATTGGTTCCCAATGCCGGGCGAACCGCGCAGGGCACGCGGCGTGGTGGGATGATGGTTTTCATGAGCCCTGTGAGAAGAACCACGACCGCACGTGCCGCTGCGGCACCGCGTAAGGTCGGCATCACGGAGGTCGCCCTGCGCGACGGCCACCAGTCGCTGCTAGCGACGCGAATGTCCACTGAGGACCTGCTCGGCGCGTGCGCCGATATCGATAAGGCCGGCTACTGGTCGGCGGAATGCTGGGGCGGGGCGACGTACGACTCGTGCATCCGCTTCCTGAACGAGGACCCCTGGGATCGCCTGCGCAAGTTCCGCGAGGCGATGCCCAACACGCGCCTCCAGATGTTGCTGCGAGGCCAGAACCTGCTCGGCTACCGGCACTATCAGGACGAGGTGGTCGACCGGTTCGTCCAGAAGAGCGCCGAGAACGGCATGGACGTGTTCCGGGTGTTCGACGCGATGAACGACCCCCGCAACATCGCGCACGCCATGGAGTCGGTGAAGAAGTCCGGCAAGCACGCGCAGGGCACGATCTGCTACACGACCAGCCCCGTCCACAAGGTCGAAGACTTCATCAAGATGGCCGGTACGCTGCTCGACATGGGCGCCGACTCGATCGCCCTGAAGGACATGGCGGCCCTGCTGAAGCCGCAACCGGCGTACGACATCGTGAAGGGCATCAAGGACACGTACGGGCAGGACACGTTCGTCGCGGTGCACTGCCACGCGACCACGGGTGTCACCCAGGTGTCGCTGATGCGCGCGATCGAGGCCGGCGCGGACGTCGTCGACACGTCGATCAGTTCGCTGTGCCTCGGCCCGGGCCACAACCCGACGGAGGCCGTCGTCGAGATGCTGGAGGGCACCCCGTACGAGGCCGACCTCGACCACGAGGCCCTGCACCGGATCCGCGACCACTTCGCGAAGATCCGTCCGAAGTACGCCGATTTCGAGTCGGCGACGCTCGTGGATACGGACATCTTCGAGTCGCAGATCCCGGGCGGCATGCTCTCGAACATGGAGAGCCAGCTGAAGGCCCAGGGCGCCGGCGACAAGGTCGCCGAGGTGATGGCCGAGGTGCCGATCGTCCGGAAGGCGTGCGGTTATCCGCCGCTCGTCACGCCGTCCAGCCAGATCGTGGGCACGCAGGCCGTGTTCAACGTGATGATGGGCGACTGGACGATGCTGACCGGCGAGTTCGCCGACATGATGCTCGGCTACTACGGCGCCTCCCCCGCCCCGCGCGATCCCGAGGTGATCAAGATCGCCCAGGAGTGGGCGAAGAAGGAGCCGATCGACTGCCGGCCCGCCGACCTGCTGCCCCCCGAGTGGGAGGAGTTGGAGCGCGAGGCCGCCCTGCAGGAGGGCTTCGACGGTTCGGAGGAGGACGTGCTGACGTTCGCCATGTTCCCGGCCGTCGCGACGAAGTTCTTCAGCCTGCGCGACCAGGGTCCCACGCCGATCACCGGTCCCGCCCCGAAGGAGGCCCCCGAGCCCGTCGAGGCCGAGGAGGGCACGGCGACGTTCAAGGTGACCATCGACGGCAAGCCGCAGACCTGGACGGTCAAGCCGGTCTGACCTGTCGTATCGGACGACGGGCGGCGTCTCGGCGGGGTCTCGCCGGGGCGCCGTTCGTTGTCCCACGTGGTTGAATCGTGACCATGGCAGACAAGAAGATCGCGGTGGTGACGGGGGCGTCGAGCGGCATCGGCGCGGCGAGCGCGGAGGTGCTGGCGGCGGCGGGGTTCACGGTCGTGTGCGCGGCGCGGCGGGCCGATCGGCTGGAGGCCCTGGCGGCGAGGATCGGCGGCATACCTGTGGTGTGCGACGTGACGGACCCGGACGCCGTCGCGAACCTGGCGCGCGTCGCGGGGGATCGCGTGGACGTGCTCGTGAACAACGCGGGCGGCGCGTTCGGGCAGGACCCGGTCGCGGTCGCGGACATGGCCGACTGGCAGAGAATGTTCGACCTGAACGTGATCGCGACGGGACGCGTCACCCAGGCGCTGCTCCCGGCGCTGAAGGCGGCCACCGGGACGATCGTGTTCATCACGTCGACCGCCGCCGAGGCACCGTACGAGGGGGGCGCGGCGTACTGCGGCGCGAAGTCGGCGGAGCGGTCCATGGCCGGCGCCCTGCGCCTGGAGCTGAACGGGATGAACGTGCGCGTGTGCGAGATCAGCCCCGGCATGGTCCACACCCCGGAGTTCTCCCTGGTGCGTTTCCGCGGCGATCAGGCGAAGGCCGACGCGGTGTACGCCGGGGTGGACGAGCCGCTGACCGAGCAGGACATCGCGGAGGCCGTCGGCTGGGTCGTCGCCCAGCCGCACCACGTCGTGATCGAGCGCATGGTCGTGCGTCCCATCGCCCAGGCGGCCAACCACAAGGTGTTCCGCACGTCCTGACGCCCCGGTCTCAGCCGCCCTCACTCGGCAAGGGAGCCGTCGAGACCAGCGCAGGTGCCCCGCCGGAGTTCCACGTGAGCGCCTCCTCGACCGATTGCCACCATGCCGCCCACCGGTCTGGCCAGCGATTGCCGCGGTCCGCCGCGATCCGGTCGAGCGCCGCGGTGCACCCGCCGTCGCCGGCGGCCGGCGAGGGGATCATGACGGCAGCGTCCGAGTGGACCGTGTAGGTGCGGCCGTCCTCGCGGTACCGGAAGGCGAAACCTTCGGTGTACGGGCAGTTGTCCGCCGGGGCCGCTGCGAGCACAAGGATCACCTGGCGCGTCTCGCCGGGGGCGAGCACGGCGCCGGACAGCGGCACGCGTCCTGCCCAGTTCGCCACGAAGTCGGGCATGCCGGGCTGTGCCGGGTCGCCCCATTCCTCGGCGCGTGGGGGAATCCACGTGCTCATGGGCAGCGCGGCGGCTTCGTCCAGCGTGTAGGCGTCGACCAGTTCGAGGCCGTCCGCCCCGGTCAGGCCGGCGGAGACGAGGGTGATCGACGAGGTGTCCGATCGGTTCGTGACGTCGAGCCTGATGCCGGACGGACGCCCGTCCGCCGCGCCCGGGGTCGACAGCGTGAACCCGCCCCACGTGACCAACGAGCCGGTGGTCGCGACGCCGAGCACCAGCGATACGGCGACGGTGGCGACGAGCCGCCTCGCGACGCGCGCAGGACCGCGGCCTGATCCGGCCATCCGAGCCTCCTGCCTGCCTGGGCCGACAACACGATGGTAGATCCGAACCGCCGGTCACGCGGTCGAACCGGTGAAGTGGCCGCGTGGCTCGCGCCGGGCCGGTGCATGCTGCGCACTGCATCGACCTCGCCTCGTGAGGGAAGCACGGTCCCGCGTGCAGCCTTCGCGGTGACAGTCTCCAGGTGAGGGCGTTAGGCTGGGGGACGTCCGTCTGTTCGACCCAGGAGCGCACATGACATCGCCGACTTCGCCGTACTCCGACCCGGGCGTCGCCGTGCGTAGCGCGCCCCCGGTGATCGACGACGATCCGGTGCCGCCGCCCGCGGCCGCCCAGGCCGTGCCGCCGGCGCCGCGCCTGAACCCGCTGGTGATCGTCGAGGCGGTGACGCGGACGCTCCAGGGCCTGCGCCCGGCGGCGGAGCTGGCGGTGATGGCGCTGCTGGCCGAGGGGCACCTGCTGGTCGAGGACGTGCCGGGCGTCGGCAAGACGACGCTCGCGAAGGCCCTGGCGGGCGCGATCAGCGCATCGGTCGGGCGGATCCAGTTCACGCCGGACCTGCTTCCGTCCGACATCGTCGGGGTGAACATCTTCCGTGCGGATGCGCGGGACTTCGAATTCATCCCCGGCCCGGTGTTCAACCACATCGTGATCGCGGACGAGATCAACCGCGCCAGCCCCAAGACCCAGTCGGCGCTGCTGGAGGCGATGCAGGAGGACCAGGTCACGGTCGAGGGTCGCACGCACACGCTGCCGCGGCCGTTCGTCGTCCTCGCGACGCAGAACCCCATCGAGATGGACGGCACCTACCCCCTCCCGGAGGCCCAGCGGGACCGCTTCATGATGCGGTTGTCCCTCGGCTATCCGGACGCGGCGCACGAGGTGACGATGCTGGAGGAGCAGGAGTTCGTCGATCCGCTCACCGACGTCCACCCGGTCGCGACCCTCGAGCAGGTGCGTACCCTGGTGGATTCGGTGCGGCGGCTGTACGCCGCGCCGGCGATCAAGCGCTACATCGTGGCCCTCGCGTCGGCGACGCGGGACGACCCGGAGCTGGTGCTCGGCGCGTCCCCGCGCGCCAGCAACCTGCTGCTGCGGGCGTCGAAGGCGGCGGCCGCGCTTGCCGGACGGGCGTTCGTCCTGCCGGACGACGTCCAGCGCGTGATCGGGCCGACGTGGGGCCACCGCCTGATCCTGCGGCGCACGGCCACCGGCGGCGCCGACGGCCTCGACTACGTGAACCGGCTGGTGGCGCGGGTCAGGGTTGGCTGATGCGCGCGCGGGTGCAGATCGGCGCGCGCGGGCTGGCGCTGATCGTCGCGGGGCTGCTCGTCGCGGCCGGCGGCGTGCTGGCCGGGGCGAAGGCGCTTGTCGTGCTCGGCGCGGTGGTGGTCATGGGGATCCTCGCCGACCTGGTCGTGCTCCAGACGCAGGGCCTGCGCCGCCCGCCGCGCCTGTCCCGGGTCGTCGCGCCGAATCCAAGTTTCGTCGGCCAGACGGTGACGGTGCGCCTTCGCCCGGTGGTCACGCGCGGCCCGCTGCCACCCTGGGGTGAACTGCCGCTCACGATCGACGACGAGGTGATGGCGGAGATGGACCCCACGTCCCTGGGACACGGCGCCGACTACCGCATCCGTCCGCCGGAGCGTGGGGAGTGGCCGCTCGGGCCGGCGCGTCTCCGCGTGACCTCGCCGCTGCAGGCGTGGACGCGGACCGTCGTCGACTCCGCGACGGCCACCCTGATGGCCTGGCCGGCGGTCGCCCCCCTGGACGGCACGGGCATCCTCGCCGAGAACATCGAGGAACAGCGGACGGGACGCTCCGGGGCGCGGGTCCCGCTGCCCGACGACATGACGCTGCGCGACTACCGTCCCGGCGACGACCTGCGGCGCATCCACTGGTCGAGTTCCGCCCGGATCGGCAAGCTCATGACCCGCACCGAGGAGCCGGTCGAGTCGCACCACGCCTGGCTGGGCCTGTGGTTCGCGCCCGGGTCGGCGGGCGATGCCCGCGAGCTTGCGATCAGCCTGGCCGCGAGCTGCGTCCTCGCGTGGCAGGCGTCCGGCTACCAGGTGGACCTGTGGTGTGGCCCGTGGCGGCTCGGCGGGGGACTTGCCGCCCAGCTGAACGGCCTCGCGTTGCTGTCGGTGGAGGAGGCGGCCTCGGACCGTCCCCACGTCCCGGCGCCGCAGGGGACGACGGACGGCCCGGCGGTGTTCCTCGCCGTGCCCGGGCCTGTGGCTCCCGCGACCGGGCGCTCCCGGCACCCGGACGCCCAGGTTGAGGCCGGCTCGCCGTGGGATGACCTGCCGGCGGCCACGCCGCCGTCGCAGCGGCGCTCGAAGAGGCGCCAGCCGCGCGTCGGCGTGCTGGTCGGGGACGACACGACGGGCCTGGTGCGGCTGCGCGAGGCCGGTTGGACGCCCGCGCACTGCCCCGGGACGCTGCGCCTGGCCGAGGCGGCCTCACGGTGCAGCGCGGCGCTCGGCGGAAGGCGGGGCGGTGGCGCCGATGCGCTGTTCGGCCCGCCGCCCCCGCCGCAGAACCAGGACGCAGGCGGCCCCGACACATGGGACGACGTGTTCGGCGACGTGGGGACGCCCGCGGGGGTGGCACGATGACGCCCCCCGCCACGGTGCGCCCGGGGAGCGCCGCGCTGCGCGACTTGCGGGTGCGGGTCGGCCCGGCCGTCTGGACGTACCTGACGATGGCCGCTGCCTGCCTGGGGATCACGAACCTCGTCCAGACCGGGCCGTGGCTGCGCCCGGTGCTCGCCATCATGCTCGGCATCACGGTGGCCGTCTGGCTCGCGTGGTGGGCGATGCGCGACCGGCATTGGTTCTGGCAGTTCCTCGTCGCCGGTCTCGCGGGGGAGGCCGTGCTGACGTGTTCCCTGGTGCACTGGCTGGCCCGCAGCGAGGCCCCCCTCGGGTTCGTCCCCCGCTGGCACGCCCTCGTCGTCGCCGACCAGCACCTGTCGGTGGCCCGTGCCTCGCTCGGCCCTGCCGTGCCGCCGACGTCCCAGACGGCCCTGTTCGCCCCGCTCGTCGCGTTCGCGATGGGCCACCTCGTGGTGCTCGCCGCGATGGCCGGGATCGTCGGGCGCTGGCCCGTCCTCGTCGGGCTCGCGGCGACCGCCCCGTGGGTCGCGTGCGTCGCCCTGCGCCCCGCGAGCACGTGGGGCTGGGCGCTTGTCACCGGGGCGTGCTTCCTCGGGCTGCTGGCCTGGTCGCGGCCGCCGCCGGGGCGCGTGTTCCGCACGTCCGACTCGCCGGATCCGGCCCGCTGGCTCGACCGTCCCACGCGCGGTTCCCGTGTGCCCGTCGCGTCGGCGGTGGCGCTGGCGTGCGCCGTCGGCTTCGTGGTCACCGCGTTCGTCCCGGTGCTGCCCGGGTGGGGTGCGGGCACCCGGTGGGTGCAGGGCATCGACTGGGGCGGGGCCGCGCTGAACACCGGCCCGGGCATCAACGTCGACGGCGTCTTCGACGTGAACGGGCAGTTGACGACGCCGAACAGCGCGGTGCTGCTGCGCATGAAGGGCTCGTACACGGGCGCGCTGAAGCTGTACTCGCTGGAGGACTTCGACGGCGGGCGTTGGACGCGGCCCGACGGGAGCACGACGCTCCCGGCCGAGGCCGGCAACACCCTGTGGCCATCCCCCGACGGGCTCACCGGTTTCCAGGGCAGCGCCGACCTGACGCTCGACCTGTCGGCCTGGACGTACGACTATCTGCCCCTGGCGGTCGGCCCGCGCGTGGTCACGAGCCCGATCTTCGCCGACTACGACCCCTTCGTCGATTCGGTGACGCACATCGTCGCCCGGGACGATCCCGTGACGCAGCGGGTGCCGCTGTTCGACCCGGCGCAGACGGCCGAAGCCGGCATCTCGACCGACGGCTTGGCGCTGCGGACGTACGCCCCCGTCGATCTTCCGCACGCCGCCCAGATCCAGGCCTTGGCGTCGCAGATCGTGAGCCAGGCGGGGGCGACGACCCCCGATGCGGCCCTCCGGGCGATCATCGCCTACCTGAACACCTCGCACTTCCACTACACGCTGAAGCCCGACATCAACCCCAACAGCGCCGACCCGGTGTGGGATTTCCTGCAACGTGGCACCGGCTACTGCGTCCACTACGCGACGGCCCTGGTGGTGCTCGGGCGGTCCCTCGGCATCCCGATGCGGGTCGCGGTCGGGCTGGCCGGCCCGTCCGCCGGCGCGAACGGGTGGCGCGTGTTCACCGCCGCCCAGTCGCACATGTGGGCCGAGGCGCACCTGACCGGGGCCGGGTGGGTGCCATACGAGGCGACCCCGGCGATCGCCGGCGTGATCGCGCCGACGCCCTCGGCGACGCCCAGCGTCCAAAGCCAGTCCCCAGAGCCGATGCTGACGCCGTCCCGGCCGCCCCCCACGGGGCCGACAGGCGCACCGTCGTCCACCGCACCGGTCGGTCCGGGTGGCGCGGGCGGGTTCGCCGTGCCGTGGCCCTGGGTGGGTGGCGCCGGCGGCGTCGTGGTCGCGGGGATGCTCGCGTGGGCGGTGGCGGCGTGGCGGCGCCGCCGGGCCGGCCGGCTGGAGACCGCGTGGGACGACGTGCTGGCGCGTGCCAAGAAGGCGTCCCTTGTCAGGGACACGATGACGCCCCGGCAGGCCCGGGACGCCGTCCGGGCGGACCTGGACGACGATGCGGCACGCCAGGGCGTGGACGCGCTCGCCGGGGCGGTCGAGGCGACGCGCTACGGACCGCCGGACGCGGTGGTGCCGCCGTCGGCCGACCAGGTCCGGACGTGGCGTGCCGCCGTCCTCGCGCGCCTGAAGCCGTCCCGGCACGAGGCGTAGGCGGACGGCGTACGGCCGGGTTCGCGCGTGCGCCCACCGGGACGGGACAAGCGGAGTAGGCTCGGGTTCATGACTTACCGACTGATCTTGTTGCGCCACGGCGAGAGCGAATGGAACTCGCGGAACCTGTTCACGGGCTGGGTGGACGTGGACCTGAGCGAGAAGGGCGTCGCCGAGGCGGTGCGCGCCGGCGAGCTGATGCGGGACCAGAACATCCTGCCGGACAAGGTCCACACGTCCGTGCTGCGCCGCGCGATCCGCACGGCCAACATCGCCCTCGATGTCTGCGACCGTCACTGGATCCCCGTCGAGCGTTCGTGGCGGCTGAACGAACGCCACTACGGCGGCCTGCAGGGCCTGGACAAGAAGCAGACCCGCGACCGGTTCGGCGAGGACCAGTTCATGACGTGGCGCCGCAGCTACGACACGCCCCCGCCGCTGTTGGAGCACGACAACGAGTACTCGCAGTTCGCCGACCCGAAGTACGCCGACCTGCCCCCCGAGGCCCGTCCGGACACCGAGTGTCTGGCGGACGTCGTCGCCCGCATGCTCCCGTACTGGTACGACCACCTGATCCCGGACCTGCGCTGCGGGAAGACGATCCTCATCGCCGCCCACGGCAACTCGCTGCGTGCCCTCGTGAAGCACCTCGACCACATCAGCGACGCCGACATCGCGGGCCTGAACATCCCGACGGGCGTGCCGCTGCTGTACGACCTGGACGACTCCATGGCGCCGGTGAAGCCGGGCGGCCTGTACCTCGATCCCGAGGCCGCCGCCGCCAGCATCGAGGCCGTGAAGAACCAGGGCAAGTGACCTCGCTTCGTCCTCTCCGGGATGCCACGCCCGTGGCGAAATTCCCAGCAACACACAGGACCTTGTGGGGCGGATGGGCGCCGGGACGGTCGTGGGGGTGCCTATACTGGACCCCCCTCGACTGTCCGTGCCGGGCGATGATATGATTGACCTTGGGAAACACCGATCAACCACCCGCCGCACCTCCGCCATCCCGGGCGGGTTGGAGCGCGGGATCGCCCGGCCTCCTCGCCCGGACCCGAGTTCATCAGCGATTCCCTTGTGAAAGGGGCTAACGGTATGAGTTTCACCGTCGGAGAGACCGTGGTCTACCCGAATCACGGCGCCGCCGTGATCGAGGAACTGGAGACCCGCACGATCAAGGGAGAGGAACGGCTCTACCTGGTGCTGCGGATCCTCGGCCAGAACGATCTCATCGTCCGGGTACCGGCCTGCAACCTCGACCTGGTCGGTGTGCGCGAGGTCGTCGACTCCGACGGCCTGGAGCGGGTGTTCTCCGTGCTGCGCCTGCCGGAGGTCGAGGAGCCGACCAACTGGTCGCGCCGCTACAAGGCCAACCTGGAGAAACTCCATTCGGGCAACGTGCTGAAGGTCGCCGAGGTCGTCCGCGACCTGTGGCGCCGCGAACGCGACCGGGGCCTGTCCGCCGGCGAGAAACGCATGCTGGCCAAGGCCCGCCAGATTCTTGTCAGCGAGATGGCCCTCGCCGAGCAGGTCCAGGAGGCGCGCGCCGAGTCGCTGCTGGACGAGGTCTTGGCCTCCTAGCGTCCCGCGCCCGACGATGCCACCCAAGACCGATCCCACCGGTCGTGTCGTCGGCATCCTGCTGGCCGCCGGGTCTGGTGAGCGCTTGGGGGCGCACGTGCCCAAGGCCCTCGTCGAGGTGGCCGGGAAGCCGCTGGTCGCCTGGGCTGCGGAGGCGTTGCGTGCGGGCGGGGTCACCGATGTCATCGTGGTGATCGCGCCCGGTCAGGACGCCGAGCCGTGGCAGCGGGCGCTCCAGCCCGGCCTCGTCCACACCCTGTCGTGGACCGGCGGCGCCACGCGGGCGGAGTCCGTGCGACGCACGGTGCTCTCCTTGGGAGGCGCGATGACGTGCGTCGAACCGGACTTCGACATGGCGGCCGTCGATGCCGTGCTGGTGCACGACGCCGCGCGCGCGTTCGTGCCGCCCGCGGTCGTGGCCCGGGTGATCGCGGCGGTGCGCGGCGGGGCGGTGGCCGTCGCCCCGGCGATCCCCGTCGTGGACACCCTGCGGGAGGTGTGGGGTTTGCTGATCGAGGGGGACATGCGCCCGATCGGCCAATCGCAGGCGTTCGACCGGGCCCGGGTCCGGGCCGTCCAGACGCCGCAGGGGTTCACGTATCCGGTGCTGCTCGCGGCCCACGCGGAACCCCACCCGGACGCGACCGACGACCTCGTCGTCGCCGAGCAGGCGGGGTACCGGGTGACGCTCGTGCCCGGCGACGAGCGGGCGTTCAAGGTGACCCGCCCGGCCGATCTGGCGCGCGCCGCGGCCGTGCTGTCCGAGGTGCCGACAAGGGATGATGGTGAGGGAGAGGGATGACGTACCGGAGTGGCATCGGCATCGACGTCCATCGGTTCGCGGACGGCGTGCCGCTGCACGTGGCGGGGCTGAGCTTCCCGGACTCCCCGGTCGGGCTGGTGGGCCATTCGGATGGGGATGTCGCCGCCCACGCGTTGTGCGACGCGCTGCTGTCCGCGGCCGGCCAGGGCGACCTGGGGACGGTGTTCGGGACGAACGAGGTGGCGTGGGCCGGCGCCGCGGGGACCGCACTGCTGGAGCACGTCGTCGCGCTCGTGCACGGGGCCGGCTTCGCGGTGGAGAACGCGGCCGTCCAGGTCGTCGGGAACCGTCCCCGGCTGGCGCCCCGCCGGGCCGAGGCCGAGCGGGTGCTGTCCGGCGTCGTCGGGGCCCCGGTGTCCGTCTCGGCCACCAC
>WQUE01000160.1 GCA_009785885.1 Actinomycetes bacterium | reverse complement strand
CTCTCCGAGATCGCGATGTCGAACACGGCCCATTGGCCGTCGAGGTGACCCGTGACGACGTAGGCATCCGGGGGCCAATCGTAGACCGGACCGGGTTCCGCGAACGGATTCACGATGGCCGGCAGGTCATACAGCACCCTGGTGCCGCCACCGGGGGAAACCAGTGCGACCTCGCCATGCGGGCCCCGATCGGCGAAATAGGTGAGGACGTCCCCGGTAGGCGAGGTGTCGAGCTGGAATGGAGTGGGCGTAGGCGCTGGCTCGGACCAGGTGGCGGCATCCGGCGCGGACACGGCCGCGTCCGATCCGGGTGCAGGACCAGCCGGCGTCGGGACAACCGTCGGCGAGGCTGGGCCTGACGTGACACCTGGGCTTGGGGCAGACGACGGGGTGCAGCCAGCCACCAGCGTGATTCCGCAGGCGAGAACCACCCATCCGGTGGTCCATGGCCCGATCCTGAAGCGAGGGCGATGGGGTTTGTCACCGGCGTTCTGTCCGGCGTTCATGAACCTCAGCCTACGCCGACGCTCGCCGGGCCGCATGTTGCGAGCCCTTCCGCAGGCCCCACAGCCGGCAGCGTACGGTTCCGGCGTCCTCGCACGCGGTTGTCTGGCGATCCGGCACCCGGGAATGGCGTCCGGCGAGGCAGGGACGCCGGTGTTGTCTGCTTTCCCAGGCGGGGGCCGGCAGAGCCGGGGCAATACTCCCCTCGTGGAGGAGCGTGATAGGAGTTTTGCCCAAGCTTCGACGTCCTTCCGGGCCTCACGGGCGACGCAACATGGGCAATACTCGATTTCGGGGCTGGCAAGGGAGTGTATTGCCAAACTGTGACGCCTTCGCCTTCGCCGAATTGGGGACGCACCTGGCAACATTTCCCGCGCAGATGCGGGAGGGGGGTGCGGTGTCATGCCATCGTTGGACGACCTGTCATCATCTGGCGATTGCGTCGCCGCCGGGTGACGCGAGGGCTCAGGGGCGGACGCGCCACTCGTCCTGGAGGAGGGAGTAGACGACCTCGTCGCGGGGCCGGTCCGCTTCGTCGCGGCGCTGGGCACGCAGGATGCCGTCCTGGTGGTAGCCGAGGCGTTCGGGGATCGCCCGGCTGCGCACATTGAGCGCGTCGACGTGCATGGCGACACGGACCAGGCCCAGGTCCTCGAAGCACAACCGCTCCATCTCGCGCACGGCGGCGGTCATGTAGCCGCGGTTGCGGTGGGCGGCGTCGAGCCAATAACCGATCTCGCAGTGGCCCATCGGGAGATCGATGTCGTGCAGTCCGACGTAGCCGATCGGGGTGCCGTCCAGAAGGAGCAGCGTGGACAGTTCCCGCAATGCGGCCCAGTCCGCACAGGCTTTCGCGAGGTACGCCCGCTCGCTGTCGGCGGTCGTTTCGGCGAGCCAGGTGCCGAACCAGCGGGAGAAGTCCGCCCGGTTGCGCACCAGGAGATCGGTGTACGCATCCGCGTCCAGGATAGACGCCAGCTTCAGGGTGAGGTGGTCGTCGATCCGGCGGTAAAACACGGGATCACTCTACTGCGGGGCTTGTGCGTAGCATCAGGTGAGGGCCGGTCCCGGTGTGGTCCACGACGTGTCTCCTGCCCTCGGGGTGCTGTACGCCCGGCGGCTGACGTCCGGCCCGACCACAAGATTGTGACAAATGACGACGACTGTCTTGTTGATTCAAATTCTCTGGTAGCATCATGGCTGTCACGGGATGCCGGGTTCGGCGACGAGCACCGCGACCGGGCTCATACCCGGGCCAAGAGTGGCCCGTGCGATCAAACGATGGAGGCTTTCATTCATGTTCTGTTATCAGTGCGAGCAAACCGACCGGTCGGGTGCGGTTCCCGGCTGCCAGACGGCCGTGGGAATCTGCGGGAAGGACGACACGACGGCCGGTTTGCAGGACCTGCTCCTGTACATGCTGCAGGGCGTCGGCCAATACGCGACCCGGGCGCGGGCGCTGGGGATCACCGATACCGCGGTCGACGATTTCATCATGTACGCGGCGTTCACGACGCTGACGAACGTGAATTTCGCGGCGAGCCGTTTTGTGCCGCTGATCGCCCAGGCCGCCGCGTATCGCGACCAGCTCAAGTCGGCGTACGAGCAGGCCGCCGGCGCGGGCGCGTGGCAGCCCACCGGACCGGCCACGTTCGTCCCGGCGACGACGCTCGCGGAGCTGACCGTCCAGGCGCGGGCACACGGCATTCTCGATGAGGCCGTCTCCGACGATGTCGTCGGCCTGCGCGCGCTGAATCTGTACGGCTTCAAAGGCGTGTGCGCGTACGCCCACCACGCGTACGTGCTCGGGGAATCCAGCGAGGACGTGTTCGCGGCGCTCGAGGAGCACCTGGATTTCCTGGCGTCGAATCCGACGAGCCTCGACGACCTCCTCGCCCGGGCGCTCGCGCTCGGCGATCTGAACCTTGAGGTGATGCGCCTTCTGGACGCCGCGAACACCGGCCGTTTCGGCTCGCCGGAGCCGACACAGGTGCGCATTTCGACGGTCGCCGGGCCGGCGATCCTCGTGTCCGGCCACGACCTCGCCGACCTGGAAGCTGTGCTCAAGGCCACGGAGGGCACCGGCGTGAACGTGTACACGCACGGCGAGTTGCTGCCCGCGAACTCGTACCCGGGGCTGAAGAAGTACCCGCACCTGATCGGCAATTACGGCGGCGCCTGGCAGGACCAGCAGGCCGAATTCGCGGCGTTCCCGGGGGCGATCCTCATGACGTCCAACTGCATCATCCAGCCGCGCCCGGAGTACCGCGCGCGGATCTTCACGTCCGGCCCGGTGGGGTGGCCCGGCGTGCGTCACCTGCACGGCGATTTCTCGCAGCTGGTGCAGGCGGCGAAAGCGCTCCCGGCGTGCGCCGACGAGCCGGAGAAGACGATCACGATCGGTTTCGGACGTTCCGCCGTCCTGTCCGTCGCCGGCGACGTCGTCAATGCCGTGAAGTCCGGCGCCCTGACGCATTTCTTCCTGATCGGCGGCTGCGACGGCGCGGAGCCCGGGCGCAACTATTACACCGATTTCGCGGACGGCGTACCGGATTCGACCGCGGTGCTGACGCTCGGGTGCGCAAAATACCGCTTCAACACGCACGAGTTCGGCGACATCGGCGGCATTCCGCGGCTGCTCGACATCGGCCAGTGCAACGACACGTATTCGGCGATCCAGATCGCGCTCGCGTTGGCGGACGCCTTCGGCTGCGGCGTGAACGACCTGCCGCTCACGCTCGTGATTTCCTGGTTCGAGCAGAAGGCGACGGCCGTGCTGCTGACGCTCCTCGCGCTCGGGATCAAGAACATCCTGATCGGCCCGCGGCTGCCGGCGTACCTGACCCCGGCGGTGATCGACGTGCTCGTGGAAACGTTCGGCCTGACGCCGATCGGCGAGGCGAACGCCGACATCGCCAAGGCCCT
Organism: Actinomycetes bacterium; assembly: GCA_009785885.1. Classification (GTDB taxonomy): domain Bacteria; phylum Actinomycetota; class Actinomycetes; order Propionibacteriales; family Propionibacteriaceae; genus WRGV01. The sequence goes on along the minus strand of WQUE01000160.1, from coordinate 1,528 downwards.
GGCCGCGTAGGGATCGCGGATGCCCACGGCGACCTTTGTCACAACCGACGGCGTCGCGTACGCGGTGCCCGCCGGCCCGGACGTGAACCTGCTGGACGCGGCCGACGCGGCCGGGTACACGCTCACGTCCATGTGCCGGCAGGGCGGGTGCGGCGTGTGCCGGGCGCGGCGCGCGTCCGGGGTGGTGCGCGTCGGCGAGCATGCGCCGGACGCGTTGCCGCCCGACGCCGAGAAGACCGGGCAGGTGCTGCTGTGCCGGACGTACGCAACATCCGATGTGACGATCGAGTTGCCGTACGACAGCACGCGGCTGGCGAGCGCGGCGGTGCCCGTGCGGCAGGTGCGGATCACCTCGATCGACCGCTGGCCGGGCGGCATCGTCGCGTTCAGCGTCGTGGTCGTCCCGGACGCGCAGCACGGCAGCGCGCTGCAGTTCGAGGCGGGACAGTTCGCGGAGCTGACCCCGCCCGACGGCGCGCACGCCCGGGTGTACTCCTTCGCCTCGATCGGGAACTGGGACGGGACGGCCGAGTTCTACGTGAAGCTGCGTCCGGGCGGGTACTTCTCGGAGTACCTGCGGGGCACGGCCCAGGTGGGCGACGTGCTGACGATGCGTGGCCCACAAGGGGCGTTCGCGCTTCACGAGACGGGACGGCCGCGTTGGATGGTGTGCGGCGGCACCGGCCTCGCCCCGCTGATGTCCATGCTGCGTCATATGGCCGACTGGGGTGAGACGACCGAGGCGCGGCTGATCCTCGGGGTGAACCGCCCCGACGAGGTGTTCGCGACCGACGCGCTCGCAGACCTGCAGGCCAGCCTGCCGTCCCTGTGCGTGCTCGTCCCCGTCGTGGAGCCGGACGCGTCCTGGGACGGCCCGGTCGGCACCGCCGTGGACGTCCTCGCCCGCGAGTTGGACGCCCTGCCCGCGGGCGCGGTGCGTCCGGACCTGTACCTGTGCGGCCCGCCCGGGTTCCTCGACGCCGCCCACGCGGCCGCCGCATCCCACGGCGTCCCGGGCGACCAGGTGTTCGAGGAACGCGTGCTGCGGAACTGAGGGCGGGGGTGGCGAGGGACGGGAGTGGTCTGCGCTGTCGGGCGCCGTCGCCGTGATCGCCCAGGGTGAGGCGTCGCAGAGGGCCGTCGTGCGGGCGATGACCCGCTGACATCGCGACGGTGAACGCCATCGCCCGACCGCCAGACACTCCGAGGTGAAGGATCGTCGCACGATACACGAAAGGAAGTTGTGGGAAACCGTTGACACGCATCTGCGGTGGGTCTAGGCTCGGCTCCAGGAGTGAGGTCGAGGCAGGGGAGACCGACCGTCTTGTCTTCGTGGCGGTGCCACCGGTGTACCGCTTGGTGGGCTCTCTCCTCTCTCTCTCTCTCTCTCTCCTGCAGCGCGGGGACGATCAGGGTGGTCGTCCCTGCTCGTGAAAGGAGAAGCCATGTCCCGAACCCGTATCGCCATCGTCGCCCTCGCGACGATGATGACGTCCACCATCGCGCTGGCCGCGCCGGCCCACGCCTC
>WQUE01000159.1 GCA_009785885.1 Actinomycetes bacterium | reverse complement strand
CCGAGGTGACGCTCATGGGTACCGTCACGAACCTCACCGACGCCCCGATGACCGGCGTCCAGGTGACCACCTGGACCGCCAACCGGGCGTACACCACCCCTGCCGCGTTGGAGGACGCGCTCACCACCCCGCCCCGCGGCGCCCGGGTGTACAACGACCCGCACCCGACGGACCCCGTCGGCGACGGTGCCGGCGTGCTCGACGCCGGGGTGACCCTGCCGTTCACGGTGACCGTCCCGACGACCGGCTGGTCCTCGCTCGGGCTGGACACCCCCGGCGCCGCGTACCTCGTCGGCGTCCGGGCGCAGCGCGCCGGGACGACGCTGGCAAGCGCCGACACCGTCCTGTCCTACCCCGACCCGGCCCGCCCGGTCCACTGGCTCGCCGCGATCCATCTTTCCGCCCCGCCGTCCCTGATCGGCCCCGCGACGCCCGGCGAGCCGGCCCGGTTCGCGAACGACGACCTGGCGGGCGCGCTGACGTCCAGCCTCGCCGCCCGGCTCCAGGCGGGCCTGATCCCCGGCGTCACGACCGTCGTCGACCCGCTGCTGTGGGACGAGGTGCGGGCCATGGCCGCCGGCTACGACGTGGTGGACGCCGACGGGACCACCCACCCGGGAACTGGCCAGCAGGCGGCGCAGGACTGGCTGGCGAACGCGATGGGGCTGCTCGCCCGGCCCGGGACGTACCGAGGCTTGTACGCCGCCCCGGACGTCGCCAAGGCAGCCGCCGCCGGCCCGGCCGACGTCCTGGCGCAGTCGCAGGCGGCCCTGGACCCCGCCAGCCCGCTGGCGTCCCTGCCGCTGGCCGTGTGGCCCAAGGGCGGGATCTGCGACGCCGCGACGGTGGCGTACGTCGCCCCCGTCGCCCCGTCCCTGCTCGTGTGCACGAACCAGACCGTGCCCGCCCCGGTGACGACCGCCGGCTGGGTGACCGTGCTCGGCGTCGCGCCGCCCACCACGGACGAGACGCTTCCGCCCGCCCTGGACGGCCAGTCGCAGGCCGCCGGGGCGCTCGCCGACGCGCGCCGGCTGCTCGCCGCCCTTGCCGGGAGGCCGCCGGCCGTCCTTCTGGACGGCGACGCCCCCACCACGCCCGCGACGGCACTGCCGGCCGTGCTCGTCCCCCCGTCCGACGTGCCACCCGCCGGCCAGCCCGCGTTCGCCGCCCCGGAGCCCGCACCCGCGCCCGCCTCGGCCGATCTGCTCGCGCAGACGTCCGGCATCGAGGCGGATCTGGCGCTGGCCGGCGACCTGTCCGACCAGCCCGCCGCGATGGCTGCGCTGACCGCCCGCGTTGTCGCCGGGACGTGGAGCGGATCGTGGGACTCCGAGACCGCCGGGCTCGCCTGGGCGGACCGCGTCGCCGGGGGTGTGCGCGCGCAGGTCGCCGGGGGCGGCCTGGAGTTGCGCATCTCCCCGCAGTGGCACCTGTCGGCGCGCGACACGGAGCTGCCCATCACGATCGCCAACCGGTACGGCCTGCCCGTGAAGGTGTCCGTGCATTTCACGTCCGACAACCCACAACGCCTGTCCATCGGGTCGACTGACCTGGTCGAGATCGCCCCCGGCGACAGCGTCACGCTGCGCGTCAACCCGGTCGCCGCGGGCACGGGCACCGTGCCCATGACGGCGACCGTCGTCACCGCGGACGGACGCGCCGTCGGGGATCCCGTGCCGTTCACCGTCGTCGCGACGATCGTGGGACGGCTCGCGTGGGTGATCATCGTCGCCTCCGGGGTGGCGTTCCTCGTGGCGACGTTCCTGCGCGTCCGTCAGGTGCGCCAGCACGGGCGCGCCACCCGTGTGCCCGAAATACCTGATCACGACCTCAATGTGATCTAGCAGAGGTTATGGTGTAGGACGCGCTGTGACGGTTCCTGGACACGAACGTGTGCGTCGGGTTCCCGCGGGGCACGTCGCCCGCGGTGCGTGACGCGTTGGAGCGGGCCGGTGCCGTCATCGGTCGGAACGACCGGCTGATCGCGGCCACGGTGCTGGCTCATCAGGGCATCCTGGTCACGCACAACGTGGCCGAGTTCGCCCGCGTGCCGGGGTTGCGTCTCGAGGACTGGCAGGAGGACTGCGCGTCAGCGCTGCGCCTGAACCGTGACCTCGTCGACGATCGCCTGGAAGCGCTTGTCGGACACGGGTGCCAGCGACGAGAAGTAGACGAGCACCCAGCGGGTCGTCGCCGGCGTGGCGGGGGTCATCACGATCGGGCTCGTCGTGTACGCCGCCGGGGCGACGATCGGCGTCCACTGCGTCTGGGAGTCGGCCGGCGGCGCGGCGCCGGCCGGATCGGTCGCCGGGATCCGCAGCTCGACGGTCACCGGCACCGCCCCCATGGTGAGGGTCACCTGCGTCACGGCGTGCGCCGTCCCCAGGTCGTAGATCAGGCCGACGCCCGGCTTCAGGCCGCCCATCTTCGGGTTGTTCAGGTACGTCTCGCTGGTCCAGGCCGTGTCGGGGTTGCCGTCGTACGTCAGCGGCACCAGGTCGGGGAACTCCTCGCCGTTGCCGCCGTCGGCGGTCGGATCGAAGTCCCGCCCGGCGGCGATCGTCACCGTCGTGGGGCCGGACGGCGCCGACGGCCCGCTGCACGCCTTCACCACGAGGACGATGGCCAGCACGATCACCACCGCCACCGCCACCCACCACACCCAGCGGGGCGCCAGCGGGCGGGTCACCGCATCCAGGTGCGGCGCCGGCGGCAGGAGCGAGGAGGTGCTGTCCTCACGGACGACCGGCGTCGCGGGCTCGGCCGGGACGGACGGCCCGGGTTCCGTCGCGGCATCCTCGGCGGGCGCGACCTCCGCAGGCAGCCCCGCCTCGGGCTGGGGGACGACGACCGGCTGCCCGGTCTGGGCGGCGTGCGCCCGCGTCGCAAGTTCCTCGCTGGCGTCGGCCGGCCCGAGGAGGCGTCCGAGCACGCTGGCCAGGTCGGCGGCCCGGCGTACGGCGGCGCCGTCCGGCCGCGGCTCGAGCGTCTGGAGGCAGATCGCGTCCAGGGTGAGCGACAGGCCGGGACGCAGTGTCGCCGGGCTGACGAGCAGGCCGTCCTCGCCGCGCGGGGCGGGCGGCAGGCCGTACAGATCCGCGGGTTCGTACGTGGAGAGCAGCGGCCACGTCCCCGTGAGGGACGCGTAGAACAGCTGGCCGAGCGCATCCAGGTCGGCGCGCTGCGCCTCCCCGCGGCTCGGGTGCTCCTCGAAGCCGTCGTCGCCGAGGCGCGGGGTAAGGGCCGCCTCCAGCAGGAAACCGGCGATCCGCACGTCGCCGGTGGCGGTGATCAGCACGTTCGTCGGGTTGAGGCGCTGGTGGAACAGGTCGGCCCCATGCATCGGCGTGAGCGCCCCGGCCAGCTGCGCCACCAGCCACGCGGCGCCCAGCCCCGACAGCGGGCCGCGCGCGAGGATATCGGACAGCCGGCAGCCCGGCACGTACTCCGTGACGACGCACGACACCGGTTCGATCGGCCCGTACTCCAGCGCGTCGAGCACCCGGAGGAACCGGGCGTCCGTCGCCGTCGCCGCCGCGCGGGCGGCGACAAGCAGCGCCTCGGTGCGGCGGTGGTTCGGGGGGATGACGTACATCAGCACGGTGCGGTCCAGCGTCTGGTCGTGGCCCTCCCACAGCGTGATGTCGTCGTAGCCTGTCAGCGGCTCGTCCAGGCGATACCGCCCGCCGAGGGTCGAGCCGGGTTCGACGTCGCCGTACGGCAGTTGCGGCGCGGCGGCCGGGTCCGCGAAGGGGTTCTTCGACCGGGCCATGCCAGCTCCTTCTCGCCTGGGGACGGGCCGATGCGCGTCGTCCCCGCCGACGGCCGCGCGTCGTCCCCGCCGGGCACCAGACTAGCGGGGTTTGCCCGCCGAAGGAGGCATCCCGCGCCGTGTGATGGCGACCCTGTCGTCGCGGTGTGCCTAAGGAAGTGAGTTAAGCCGCGAGTATGCGGCCTAACTCACTTCCTTAGAGGTGGCGTGCGACGGGCACGCCCACGGGGGAGGGGCAACGAGACGCCCGGACGGTTAGGCTGGCGCCATGCAACTGCTGATGATCCGGCACGGGGAGTCCGTGAACAACAAGGTGTTCGCCGACACGGGCGCCTGGGACGCCCGGGTGCCCGATCCGGCGCTGACCGACCGGGGACGCGAGCAGGCGGCGCGGCTCGCGGCGGCGTTCGTGGACGGACGGCTGCCGAAGCCGGACGTTCTCATGACCTCGCTGATGCGCCGGGCCGTCCAGACCGCCGCGCCGCTGGCCGACGCCCTGGAACTGCCGCTGATCGGCCACCTCCAACTACACGAGGTGAACGGCGTGTTCGAGACCACGCGCGGCGCGGGCCGTCCCCACCCGGGAAGCCCGGCGAGCGACCTCCGGGCCGAGTCGTCCCGGCTCGTGCTGCCCGTCGGCGCGGACGACACCGGCTGGTACCACAGCCCGTTCGAGACGGAGGCCGTCGCGTGGCGGCGGGCGCAGGCCGTCGTCGACGACCTCACGGCGTCGTACGGGGGTACGGACCTCACGGCCGCGATCGTCACCCACGGGCACTTCTCGCAGTACGTGCTGCGGGCGTTCATCGGCTGGCCGGCGGACGCCGACGGCGGCTTCGAGACGTGGTTCGAGCTGAACAACACCGGGACCATCCTGATCCAGCATCCGGCCCTGTGGGGTTCCCGGCCCGTCGACGTCCGGTGGATCAACCGCACCGACCACCTCCACGGCGACCTGCTGACCTGGTGAGACGTTGCCCGTCGGCTAGACTCGCCCACGCAGGCGCCCACCTCCCACCTGCCTCAACTATTCAAGTCCGACAAGGGGTTTCCCCATGCGCTACGTCGCGATCCTGCGCACACCGGGCGCGCTGGCCTTCTGCGCCGCCGGGCTGCTGGCGCGCGCCGGCGGGGCGATGGTCGGGATCGGCATCGTGCTCATGGTGTCCTCCCTGTACGGGTCGTACGGCTGGGCGGG
>WQUE01000158.1 GCA_009785885.1 Actinomycetes bacterium | reverse complement strand
CGGGCCATCACCTTCTACCTGCTCGGCATGGCCGTGCTCGGCGCGATCGCGACCCTCATGCTGCGCGACCGCCGGAGCATCAACCTGAGCCCGACCGCCGAGCTCGAGCAGCGCCACAACATCTATGTGTGGCAGCACCCGGACAAGCCGACGGGCCAGTAGACCATCCCCATCGGGCCGGACCACGACGGCCGGATCACGACTCCAGACTCAAGAAGGGACAAGAAATGCAGTACCACTACGAAGGATATATCTCAGGCGACCCCCGCGTCAGCCCCGCCAAGGGCACCGGCGTGGGCCGTCCCGAGGAAATCCCCGACACGATGGACGTGCTGATCGTCGGCACGGGTCCGGCCGGGGCGATCACCGCCGCGCAGCTGTCACAGTTCCCGTCGGTCACCACGCGGGTCATCGAGCGCCGCGGCGGACGGCTTGAACTCGGCCGGGCCGACGGCGTGTCGGTCCGTTCGGTGGAGAGCTTCAAGGCGTTCGGGTTCGCCGGCCGGATCATGGACGAGGCCTACCGCATCACCGAGACCGGATTCTGGAGCCCCGACCCCGCCAACCCCGCGAACATCGTGCGCTCGTCGCGAACGCCCGACGATCCCACCGGGCTGAGCGAGTTCTGGCACATCACGGTCAGCCAGGCGCGCGTCGCCGACTACCTGTTCGAGTACGCGGCGAACGCGCCCGCGCGGATTCGTCCCGACTACGGCTGGGAACTCACCAGCGTCACGGTCGAGGACTCCGGGGAGTACCCCGTCGTCGCCCACCTGCGCCGCTCGTCGTACCCGTCGGAGGGCCGGGAGAAGGTCGTCCGGGCGAAGTACATGCTCGGCGCGGACGGCGCCCACAGCCTCGTCCGGGCGCAGATCGGGCGGAAGATGGAGGGCACGTCGTCGATGCACGCCTGGGGTGTGATCGACGCGCTCGTCGTCACGGACTTCCCGGATCTGCGCCGCAAGGCGATCATCCAGTCCGAGGCCGGCAGCATCCTGTGGATCCCCCGCGAGGGCGGCCACCTGACGCGCATCTACGTCGACCTGGGCGTGCTCACGGAGGAGAACGCGCGCACGATCCGTGCCACGTCGCTGGACACGGTCGTCGCGCACGGCAACGAGATCCTCCACCCGTACTCGATGAAGCTGGTCGACGTTCCCTGGCACAGCATCTACGAGGTCGGGCACCGGGTCACGGACAAGTTCGACAACGTCCCCGCCGAGGCGACCGGCAAGGTCATCCCGCGGGTGTTCATCGCGGGCGACGCCTGCCACACGCACAGCGCCAAGGCGGGTCAGGGCATGAACGTGTCCATGCAGGACGGCTGGAACCTCGGCTGGAAGCTCGGCTGGGTCCTCGACGGGCGCAGCCCGGCGTCGCTGCTCGACACGTACTCCGCCGAACGCCAGCCCATCGCGCAGGACCTGATCGACTTCGACCGCAAGTGGTCGGACATCATGGCGAAGAAGCCCGAGGAGCTGACCGATCCGAACGAGCGCGAGGCGTTCTACGTGGGCACGTGGGAGTTCCCGTCCGGCATGGCCACGAAGTACCCGCCCGCGCTGCTCGTCGGCACCCTGGACCACCAGGATCTGGCGACCGGCTTCCCGATCGGCAAGCGGTTCAAGTCGGCGGCTGTGATGCGGGTGTGCGACTCCAACCCGCTGCAACTGGGGCACCTGCACCTGGCGGACGGACGCTGGCGCATCTACGTGTTCGCCGACCCGGCCGCAGCGGGCGGTCCGTCCCCGACGACCGATTTCGCGACGTGGTGGACGACATCGCCGGATTCGCCGCTCGCCGCGATGCCGGCGGGCCTCGACGCCGACGACTGGTTCGACCTGTTGGTCATCTACCAGACGCCCCTGGAGGAGATCGAGGTTCCCGACCTGCCGGGCGCGTTCCGGCCGGTGATGGGGCCCTTCAAGGTGGAGGACTGGGAGAAGGCGTTCACGATCGACCCGGCCGATGACATCTTCGAGGCCCGCGGCATCTCCCGTGACGGGGCGATCGTCGTCGTGCGTCCTGACGAGTATGTCGCCGGCATCTGGCCGCTCACCGCACACGCGGAGCTGGGCGCGTTCTTCAAACCGATTCTGTCGGTCAACTGAATCACCAACGCCACCGGCCCGGTTGGCGGCACGCACCCATCGAGGTGGTGTCTCCAGCCGGGCCGAGCCGTGCGCGCGCAAGGATCGGTGCCCCAGACTGCGGGGATCGAGCCGAGGCCTGCGGCCCCACCCGGGGTCGGTCGGCCAAAGCCGTCGAACCCACGCCACGACCGTGCTCAGCGTTTCTTGTTTGTGTTACCGGTTACCATGGCCTTGCACCAGGAAAGCGATCGCTCACGGCGGTCGCACGCTCGCCGCCGCGCGGGCCGACCATACAGGCCCGTTCGTTGACGAGCGTCCGGACGATGCGCCGATGCGGCCCCACCGGGCCCCGGCCTCGCCGTCACCCCGCGACACGAAACGAGGAACTGATGCACGACCACTACCACAACCCGTCACCTGGCCACACGTCATTCCGTATGGGGCAACCGGTGCGAGCTGCGAGCCTGGTGGCCCTGCTCCTCTCGGCCATCGTCCGCGTGCCGTCCGCCCTGCGGCGCACGCTCATGGTCGGCATCGCCGTCGCGCTGGCGATCACGTTCTACCCGTTGACCGCGTCGGCCGAGACGCTCGATCCGGGCCAAGGTCTCACCGCGAACGTCATGGTGCCCGCCACCCCGGATCCCGAGGAGAAGCCCCCGTCGGGTGGCGAGGCGTCCGGCCCGGTCGGCGACGCGCCTGCGCCGGCCGACGTGTCCGGCCCGGCAGGCGATCCGCCCGGGGCGGTCGAGACGCCACACCCAGCGGGCGACGAGCCCGCACCGGACGAACCCGCGGCGGCGCCGGGGGCGCCCGCAGCGGAGGACGACTCTGCGCTCCAGACGGCGGTGACCCTGCCGGCGCCGGCCCCGCAGGACGATGCGCCCGCATCGGCGGAAGAGCCCGCAGCCGCCGAGTCCGGTCCGTCGCTCGCGCCGATGACGGCGCCGCTCGGGTCGGGCCTCATCTCGGCGGACGCGTCCTGGGTCGATCTGTGGAACGGCGGAAGCTCCACCGCCGGGGACTACGTGACGGTGTCTGTCCGGCCCATCGACGACGGCGGCGAGTGGATCGACTGGCTGGACTCGGGCGAGTTCGTGGTACAGGCCACCGCCCCCGGCCGCCCGACCGTGACCTTCAGCCACTCCAAGGGGGCCATGGGCGATGAGTTCGAGGCGGTGCCGCTGCTCGCCGGGCAGTACACCATCACGGTGACTGTCAGTGGCGTGACCCTGACAACCCAGCCGACGCTGACGGTCCAGCCGGGGAACGTCTGCCGCTGGTCCTGTGCGCCGGTCGATCCGGCCAACGTGACCCGGGCCGAGGTGATCGGCGATGGGAAGGCGGCCGACGGCGTCGCCGCGGTCACCGTGGTCGTGCGGGCCTTCGACTTCTTCGGCAATCCGGTCCCCGGCGCCCCCGTGCTTCTCGGGAACGTCTCCAGCGGTTGGCTGTTCGACACGCTCACCCCGGCCGACACGTTCATCCGTACCGGGTCCGACGGCACGGCCAGTCAGTCATTCAGGGCCGTCATGGCGGGGACGTACGAGCTCGGCGTTGCCGTCAACGGCAATCACCTGGACCGGGTCCGGCTGACCTTCGTCGAGCCGCCGGTGGGCCCCGACGACGTGACGATCTCGATCACGTCCCCCGCGCAGGCCGGACAGACGGTGAGCGCGCAGATCACGGCCGTGCGGTCCGACTCGCAGCCGGTCACCGTCCCGATCGGGTTGACCGAGCCGACCGGGAACGTCGAGTTCCTGGGCGAGTGCGTCCTGGACAACGCGGGCACCTGCCTGGTGGACCTGGTGGCCACGCGGGTGGGCACGTACACCATCGGCGTGACGGCGGGCGGCGTCGCGTTCAAGGGCGCGACGGCGAACGTCACCGTTGTGCCGGGCCCGGTCTGGACGGGCACGTGCGTGCTGGACGACCGCTGCACGCGGGTGGAGGTGGACCGCACCTCTGCCCCCGCCGACGGGATCACGCCCGTCGTCGCGACGGCCTGGGTGTTCGACCAGTACGGCAACCCGGTGCCTGGCGTGGAGGTGGAGTTCATGTCGATGACTGACTTCCTCCCCGGCGCCCACGTGCAAACGGATGACTCCGGCCGAGCCGATGCCCCCTTCACCTCCACGAAGGTCGGGTCGGAGTACTTCTACCCTGTGATCGCCGAAACCTTCATGGGCTTCGTCGAGGCCAGGTTCACGCTCGCGGCGTTGGACGTGGACGGCGCGACGGTGACCGTGTCCCCGGACCGCCCCACCGTCGGGACGAAGGCCACGCTGAGGATCACGCTCACGGACATCAACGGCAACCCCGCCACTGGCCAGAGCGTCGACATCGCAGCGACCGGCCTTGTGATAGACGACTCGTGCGAGACCAACCGAGCTGGTAAGTGCACGGTCGACATCTACTCCGAGACCGCGGGCACGTTCGACATCACCGCTTCGGTGGGCGGACAGCCGCTGGCCAACGGTTCCGTCCAGGTGACGTACGACGCCGGTCCGGTCTGGACGGGCATGTGCGTCCTGGACGACCGCTGCACGCGGGCCGAGGTGACCAAGGATGGGGCTACGGCAAACGACCGCGACACGAACGTCGTGACCGTGTGGGCGTACGACCTGTACGGCAACCCGGTCAAGGGGGAGACGGTCACACTCCGGGCGTACGACTGGGCGGTGACCATCGTGGACGACGTGCAGCTCGCGGACGCCGGCGGCCGGGCCGACTTCGCGATCACCTCGACGGGGGCGGCGTCCTTCGATGTGGAGGCGCGCTTCGATTCCGTCGGCGGCCCGGGCCCGTACACCACGGTGACGTTCACCCCCGGCCCCGTCGACCCCGACCAGGTGTGGCTGATGGCCGACGAGAGGCCGC
>WQUE01000157.1 GCA_009785885.1 Actinomycetes bacterium | reverse complement strand
CGCAGGGCGGCCACGACCCGACGGTGGCGGCGGGCGGGATGCTCGACGGGCGACAGCGCGCCGACAAGCGCCCGCCACACCTGCGGCTGCCAGGCCGCCTCCGCCGCCAGTGGCGCACCGAGCGCGTCCCGGTCGTCACCCTCGTCCCATGCCAGCAGCAGCCCGGAACAGCGCCGCGCGTACCGGGCGAACAACTGCGCGACGCGCACGGCGAGTTCTGCGCGTCGTCCGGGCCGTGGCCCGTAGCCCTCGACGTACGCGCGCAGGGGAGCGGCCCACGGCTCGTCCCAGGTCGCCTCGAGCGTTGCCATCACCGCCGCCACGAGCAGGTCCGGGTTCCAAGGGTCCGGGTCAGGCCCCGCCAGGCCCATCGAGGTCTCCACCAGGTGGCGCAGCCCGCTGAATGTGGGGAAATCGATGCCGGCGCACACACCGCCGAGCGTCTCGGCGAGCGCATGGGACACGAAGCGCCGGTGCCCCACCGAGGGCACGACAAGGACATCAAGTGCGAACGGGTCATCCGGGCGCACGGCGAGATCGTCCCGCATCAGCGCGCAAAGGCCGTCCCAGGTGGGAGCGGTGGCCGTCCGGAGGCCCGTCGTCGTCATGACTGAACACCCTATGACCTCCCACCGACAGGCCCGGCATTCGCACCGGATCGTCGCCGGTGGCGTCTAGGCTGTCCCGCATGCCGCACGCCGACCCGACCGCCATTCTGGACGCCCTGGACGAACAGCAGCGCCAGGTCGCCACGTCGATCGGCGGGCCGCTCGTGGTCATGGCGGGCGCCGGTACGGGCAAGACGCGGGCACTGACGTACCGCATCGCCTACGCCGTCGCCACGGGTCGGCAGGATCCGCGCGCGGTGCTGGCCGTGACGTTCACGACCCGGGCAGCGGGTGAACTCCGCGGTCGCCTGCGCGCACTCGGCATCGGCGCCGTCCAGGCGAGGACGTTCCACTCGGCCGCGCTGAGCCAGGTGCGTTACTTCTGGCCGCGTGTCATGGGCGGAGACGCGCCTGAGGTTCTGGCAAGCCCCTTCGGGCTGCTGGCCCAGGCCTGCGGGCGGGCGAAACTCCCAACGGACACCGCCCTGCTGCGCGACCTGGCGCAGGAGATGTCCTGGGCGAAGACGAGCAACGTCACGATGGCCGACTATCCGCGCTTGGCCGTGCTGGAGCACCGTCGCGTCGGTGCGCTGGACCCGGCGCAGGTCGCCCAGCTGCTGGTCGAGTACGAGCGGATCAAGCACGACAGGGGTCTGATGGACTTCGACGACATCCTGCTGGCCGACGCCGCCCTCCTGTCTGGGCACCCCGAGGTCGCCTCCGACGTGCGCGCGCAGTACCGCCATTTCCTCGTGGACGAGTACCAGGACGTGTCGCCGATCCAGCACGCGGTCCTGCGCCTGTGGCTCGGCCCTGGGGACGACGTGTGCGTGGTGGGGGATCCGGCCCAATCCATCCATGCGTTCGCAGGGGCGCAGCGGCGGTATCTGCTGGAGTTCCGGCACGAGTTCCCGGCCGCCGCCCAGGTGGAGCTGGTTCGCAACTACCGGTCGACCCGTGCGGTGTGCGCCCTGGCGAACCACATGGCGCGCACGGCACCGGGCGACATCGGGGCCGTGACCCTGCAGCCGATGGGGGCGGTGGGTGTACCGGTGGACATCGCCCCCAGCCCCGACGAGGACGCCGAGGTGGACGGGGTCACCGCCTGGCTCGCCCTGCGCCACGAGGCCGGTTTCGACTGGTCCGACCTGGCCGTCCTGGTGCGCGTCAACGCGCAGATACCGCCGTTCGAGGCGGCCCTGGCCGGCGCCGGCGTGCCGTATGTGGTGCGGGGCGGCGAGCGTTTCTACGAGCGACCCGAGATCAAGCGGGCCCTGACCCGCGCGGCCGCTGCCGCCCGGACCGATCCGGACCAGCCGGCGCTCGCGGGGCTCGAGGCGGCCGTGACAGGGCTGGGCTGGACCCCGGTCGGTCCGGACGGCGCGGGACAGGTGCGCGAGCAGTGGGAGTCGTGGCAGGCGCTCCTCGGGTTGGCCCGCGACCTGGCCGCAGACCGGCCCGGGGTGGGGCTTGCGGGGCTGATGGAGGCGCTGGCCGAGCGGGCCCGGTCGGAAGAGGCACCGTCCGCGACCGGGGTGACCTTGGCGACGATGCACTCGGCGAAGGGCCTGGAGTGGCGTGGCGTCGCGCTCGTCGGGCTCTACGACGGCATGGTGCCGTTCACGCTCGCCAAGACGCCGGGCCAGGTCGCCGAGGAACACCGCCTGCTCTACGTCGGAATCACGCGGGCGAAGGAGGCGTTGCGCCTCTCGTGGTCTGCGCGCGGCTCCGGCGGGCGTGGCCAGCGCCAGCCGAGCCGCTTCCTGACGGGGCTCGGCCTCGACCTGCCGCAGACGGACACCGCAGCGCGGACACGCCGCACCCGAGCCCCGCGACGCGGGCGTCAGGCCGCGCGGTGCCGCGTCTGCGGGCAGATGCTTCTCGAAGGGGCAGATCTCAAGCTCGGGCGGCACGCCGATTGCCGTTCCGATGTGGATGAGGCGCTGCTTGAGTCCCTGAAGGCATGGCGGCGCCGCATCGCGCAGGAGGCCGCCGTTCCCGCGTATGTCGTGTTCACGGACGCGACGCTCACCGCGATCGCCGAGAGCCGACCGGCCGACCGCGCCGCGCTGGCCGCGGTCGGGGGCGTCGGGCCGGCCAAGCTTGAGCGGTACGGCCAGGCCGTGCTGGACCTCGTGGCCGGACGGCTCTAGGCCGCGTTCTCCAGTGGGGCCGCGGTCGGCTGCCAACAGCAGGCGCAGTCCGGGTGCTCGACCCAGCGGCGCCGGGCCAAGCCGGGCTCGACGAGGTTGGCCTCGTAGCTCATCGACCGCAGTGCGTTGCCGGAGCCGTCGAGGAACCAGGCCGCGTAGCGGCACGCGAGGGCGGCGGCGAGCCGCACCAGACCGGCGTCCGGGCGGGCGGGCCGGCGGGAGAGGTACTCCAGGGTCTGGGGCCAGGCGGGGTCGTCGTCGGCCTGGGTCAGGTCGAGGCAGTGGAGGCAGGCGCCGCCCTGGTAGTCGGCCAGCGGCCCGATGCGGCACCACCCGTCGTGCGCCAGGACGGGCAGGAATGGCAGGGAGTGCCGGATGAGATGGCTGGTCAGCACCCGGTCCGGCTGGACGGTGTCCGTGGCGACGAGAACGAGCGCACAGTCGTCCTCCGGCAGACCGGGCCACCGTCCGCCGGCCACGACGCGCCGACCCAGGGCGGGATCGGACCTGATGAGCGCGGCCCGGAGCGCCGCCGCCGTGTCCGGGTAGCGTCCGTCCACCCGCGGTTCAGGTGTCACCAGCCGCAGGCCGACGGTCGTGGTCGCCAGCAGTTGCGCCGCGCACGTCCGGGCGAGGGTTCCGCCACCGATGATCAAAACGTCGGGGGACGTGGGGACGGCCGCCGCGCTGGAGTCTGTGACGAGTTCCTGCCGGACCAGATCGTGAAGGAGCGCCCGGGCCGGGAATCGTTCCGCTTCGGGTAGGACGCGGAGCAGGTCAGGCAGGGCGTGGTGCCCGTCGAGCGACTCCAACAGGCGGAGCAGCCCCGGTGAGGCCCCCGCCAGCTGGCAGACCCTGCCGTCCTGGCGCACGAGGCGCGCCGCTCCGGGTTCGTCGTCGTCGGTGATGATGTCGGCCCACAACCGGGGCGTGCGGTGTTCCTTGTCCATGCCTTCAGTGTGGGGGCCGTGGGACTCCGCGGGCCGGTCCGCGCCCCGACGGACAACACCAACCCCGTCACGGACAACACAAGGACGCTTGTGGACAACATCCGGGACAACATCGCACCGCGGGACGGCCGTCAGCCGGGGATGAACTGGGCGACGGTTTCGACGTGGTGGGTCATCGGGAACAGGTCGAACACCCTGACGCCCGCCAGCCGGTAGCCGGCCGCGGCGAGGTGCCGCACGTCGCGCGCGAGTGCGGCCGGATCGCAGGCCACATACACGATGGCCGCCGGGCGGAGTGCGGCGATCGCGTCCACAACCGGCCGGTTCGCGCCGCTGCGCGGCGGGTCGAGGACGACGGCATCGGCGCGCCGGGGCAACCGGGCGAGGACCTGCTCGACCCGTCCGGCCGTGAACCGCGCCGCAGGCACGTTGAGGCGCGCCGACTCCACGGCGGCACGCGAGGACTCCACCCCCCGCACCGTGCTGCCCGCCGCGGCCAGCACACCGGCGAACAGTCCGGCACCGCAGTACAGGTCGAACACGACCTGTCCGGCGCATGGGCCGACCGCCGCGGCGACCGCCCCTGCCAGGGTCGTCGCGGCGCCGGGATGCACCTGCCAGAAACCGTCGGGACGGACCCGGAACGACAAGGCGCCGACACGCTGCGTCAGGACGGGTTCGCCCGCCAGTATCCGCCCGTCGTGCCACACCGCCACGCCGCCGTCGTCGTCCACGGCCACGCCGGCCTCACCGGCATCCGCGGCGACACGTACGACGGTGGCATCGTCCGGCAGCCCCGGGTGCGCCAGGGGACACCCGCCCACCGGCACGTCGACGACCTCGTGACTACGCCATGCGCGAAAACCAAGACCTCCCGGTGTCACCAGGTACCGCTGGCGTGTGCGCCAGGCCAGGCCGTCGCGATCACCCGGGACGGCCTCGGTCTCGAGCGCCACGTCCACGCCTGCGAACCGGCGCAGCAGGCCGGCGACGACCTCCGCCTTGAGGTGCCGTTGGTGGGCGGGTGCGGCGTGCTGTAGGTCGCAACCGCCGCACACGCCGGCGAGCGGGCAGGGGGGCGTCACGCGGTCGGGGCTGGGTTCGAGCACCTCGGCCACTTCGGCCTGCCACCAGGTTGCGTGCGCGGTGAGAACGCGGGCGGTCACCAGTTCACCCGGCAACCCGTGCCGGACGAACACGACCCGGCCGTCGTCGGCCCGGGCGACGCACGACCCGCCATGCGCCCACTCGCCGAGCCTCAGCGGACCGACCACCGGGCCGTCCGCGCGGGGCGGGGTGTCGTGCGGGTTCACCGGCACCATGATAGACAGCCCGTGTGGCACCGTGCGGCGCCGGTGTGGCCACCTCGCGGGTGATCGCTAGGCTGGTTCCAGGATCGACATTCATGAGGCGCTGAGAGGAGTCGCCGGTGCACGTCGTGATCATGGGCTGCGGGCGCGTGGGGGCGACGCTCGCGCGCGGGTTGGAGCGGTACGGTCACACGGTGTCCGTGATCGATCTGGACGTCAACGCCTTCCGCCGGCTCGGCCCCGACTTCCAGGGTCGCACGGTGAAGGGTGTCGGCTTCGACAAGGACGTGCTGGTCAAGGCGGGCATCAATGACGCCGGCGGCTTCGCAGCCGTGTCGAGCGGCGACAACTCGAACATCCTGGCGGTGCGGGTCGTCCGGGAACGGTTCGGCGTCGAGAACGTCGCTGCCCGGGTGTACGACCAGGGCCGGGCCGACCTGTACGAGAAGCTGGGTATCCCGGCCGTGGCCGCCGTTCGCTGGACTGCGGTCGAGGTGATGAACCGCCTGATGGACACCCCGGTCGTGCCCGCCTGGCGTGATCCGTCCGGCCTCACCATGGTGGCCGCGCCGCACTTCCATCCGGGGTGGGTCGGCCAGACGATGCGGGCGATCGAGCAGGGCACCCAGGCCCGGGTGGTGAGCCTGATGCGGATGGGGCAGGGCCGCGTCCCCACCGATGACGTGCTGCTCCAGGACGGCGACGTCCTCTATCTGTCCTTGCCCACCGCTCGCGCCGACGAGGTCTACGGGGCGGTGTCGGCCGCGCCGGCGCGTCATTGACCACCAGACTCTAGGGAGGCACCATGCGAGTCGCCATCGTGGGGGCCGGCAACGTCGGGCGTTCCATCGCCCGCGAGTTGATTGCCCACGGCCATGAGACCCTGCTGATCGAGCGCGATCCGCACGCGATCAAGTCCGACACCGTGCCACAGGCCGAGTGGCTGCTGGCGGACGGGTGCGAGATGGAGTCCCTCGTCGAAGCCGACCTGGCCGGGTGCGATGTGTCCGTCGCGGCGACGGGGGACGACAAGGTCAACCTGGTCCATGCCCTCCTGGCCAAGACGGAGTTCGGCGTGCCCCGGACGGTTGCGCGTGTCAATCATCCGGGCAACGAGTGGCTGTTCGACGAGCAGTGGGGGGTCGATGTGGCGGTGTCGACGCCACGCATCATGTCGGCGCTCGTGGAGGAGGCCGTGAGTGTCGGCGCCGCGGTACGGCTGATGACGTTCCGTCGCGGTACCACGACCCTTGTCGAGTTGACCCTGCCGCCCACCAGCCCCGTAGTCGGCCGGCGGGCGGGGGACCTGACAGTGCCCGGCGGGGGCGTCCTGGTGGCGGTCGTGCGCGACGATCACGCCCGCGCCCCGGAGGCGGAAACAGTCCTGGCATCCGGTGACGAGCTGTTCTTCCTGATCGAGCCAGGGTCGGTCGGCGATCTCACCGCGCTGTTTGCGCCATCGCCGTTGTGAGGGCGGGAGCCACCAGATCGCACTGCCAGGGCCGTGCCCCGGCCGCCGCGAGGAAGGCCGCGACGCCATCGGGGTTCGCCGGCGGTGCCCAGGCCAGATCCCGCAGCATCTGCGGGCTGAGCAGGTTCTCGGCGGGGACTCCCAGCGACTCGGCCAGTTCACGCACAACCGCTCGCCACTGCTCCCAGCGCGCCCAGGCTCGTGGGTGCGCGGTGCGCCACGTCCGGGGAGGTGGGGTCCCGTCGTGCGGCGCGCGCAAGGCCGGCCACGAGGATGGTGGTGAGGCCGCAGCCGCCGCAATGGCCGCCTGCCACTGATCCTTGTAGGTCCGGGCGTGCCTCCGGTGGAAGCCCTCGATGGCCCCGAGGCGCACGGGCCGGGCCGGCTCGTTCTCGGCCGCCTGGCCGGCCTGGACGATCGCGGCGTCGGGCAGGACTTTCCCCGGGGCGAGGTCGCGTGCGGCGGCGATCTCGTCCCGGGTGCGCCACAGTTCGCGGACGACGGCGAGACCTCGCCGGGTGCGCACGCCGTGCAGGCCGTGCGTGCGCCGCCAGCGATCGGATGACGGTGGCGGCGGTGGGGTCAGGGCGTGCGCCGCCAGGCACGCGAACTCCTGCCGGGCCCACTCGTCGCGTTCGGCCGCCTTGAGCTCGGCGGCAAGGGCCTCCCGCAGTTCGATCAGCAGCTCCACGTCCAAGGCGGCATAGGCGATCTGGTCGTCCGGCAGTGGGCGCATCGACCAGTCGGCCGCCGAGAAGGCCTTGAGGAGGCGCAGCCCGAAGAACTGCTCGACCAGCGCCGCCAGCGCCACGCGTGGATAGCCGAGCAAGCGGCCGGCCAACTCGGTGTCAAACAGAAGCCCGGGTACGAGGCCGACCTCGGCGAGGCAGGGCAAGTCCTGGGTTGCTGCGTGGATGATCCACTCCGTGTCGCCCAACGCCCGGACCAACTCCGACAGGTCGGCGGGTTCGGGACCCGTCTGGAGCGCGATCGGGTCGATCAGCAGGGTACCGGCCCCGGCACGCCGGAGCTGGATCAGGTATGCGCGGGACGAGTAGCGGAAACTCTGGGCGCGTTCCGTATCGACGGCCAGGGGCCCGCTGCCGCCGGCGAGCGTGGACACCGCTCGGTCGAACGCCTCCGGGGTGTCGACGATCACCGGTAGTCCACCGCCGGGGCGATCCAGAATGGGGAGGTGGTCGCCTTGGGGTTCGGCCGGGGTGGGGTTCTCGGAGCGTGTCACGTGGGGCGTGTCCAGTCGAACTGGGCACCGTGGGCGCGCATGCCATCCGGCAGCGGCGCCAAGCCGCCGGTGAGGCAGAGCAGATCCTGCCAGGCGGCCAGGTGGGGGCGGATATCGACGGGGCCCGTAAAGACGGGCGTCCACGAGGCCCGGATCTCGATGTCGGTCCGGTCGGGTTCGCAGGCGAGGCCGCCGAAGCTGCGGCCGTTGATGGTCGTGACGGTGCCGGACTCGGCGGTGTAGTCGCAGTCGGAGCGGTTGAGCGCATCGGTCAGCCACGACCATCCAACCTCGGTCAGAAGGGGGTCGGAGGCCAGATCCGCCTCGACGGCGGCTTCGGCGAGGCTGACGCAGCGGTACGTGCCCTGCCACGCCTCGTTGCCGTCCGGGTCATGCAGCAGGATCAGGCGGCCCGAGGCCAGTTCCTCGCCGCGATCGGTGAGTTCGGCTTCGATCGCGAGCGAGTACGGGGCGATGCGTTGCGGCGAGGCGATCTCGACGACCCGCACGTGCGGGTGCCACATGAAGTGGCGGACCTGCGCGCGGACGACGCCGAAATCGACCCCCGGTAGGGTGAGCACGCTCGGCGACGACATGGCTTCACCCTAGTCGCGCACTCCCGCCAGGCCGGTCCGACGCGCCGGGGTACGGCTACGGGCGTGGCTCACCACGCCGGGTCATGGCCAGGCAGATGGAGTTGATGCAGTAGCGTCGGTCGGTGGGTGTGTCGTACCCCTCGCCGTCGAAGACGTGGCCGAGGTGGCTGTCGCAGCGCGCACACCGGACCTCCGTCCGCGGCCGTCCCGGGATGGAGGTGTCCTCGCGGTAGGTGACCCGGTCGCCGGACAGGGGTTCGTAGAAGCTCGGCCAGCCGCAGTGCGAACCAAACTTGGCGTCGCTCGTGAACAGTTCGGCCCCGCACGCGCGGCAGCGGTAGACGCCGGGTGCGGTCTCGTCGGTGTACTCGCCGGTGAACGGCTGCTCCGTGGCGCCCTGCCGGAGGACCCGGTACTCCATCGGGGTGAGACGGGCGCGCCACTGTTCGTCCGTCGTGGGGAACGGCTGTTCGGTCATGGCGGTTCCTTCGTGATGTCGGGCCGCCGATCTTACCGGCCCCGGGCGCTGCACCGTGGGGTTGCGGTCCATACTGAGGACATGGCACATCATCGTGGTCCGACCAAAGGCAAGCCCGCCCCCGAACTGCCCGGCACCTTCACGCTGGGCGAGATCCTCCGCTGCCCGCCTGGCCCTGTGGACGTCGAGCGCGACTTCGACCCCGCCGCCACGCCGCATTTCCCCGGCAAGGGGAAGGACGACGCCCCGGTGGAGTACGCCCGGATGCAGCCGGTGCTCGACGGATTGCAGGAGCGCCTGTACGCGCACTCGTTCACCCACCCGGACAGCGCGCAGCGTGTCCTCCTCGTGCTGCAGGGCATGGACACATCCGGTAAGGGCGGGGTGATCCGCCACGCCATCGGGATGATCAATCCGCAGGGGGTGAGCATCCATGCGTTCAAGGCGCCGACCGCCGAGGAACTCCGCCACGACTTCCTGTGGCGGGTGCGCCGGGCTTTGCCGGGGCCGGGCCAGATCGGCATCTTCGACCGATCCCACTATGAGGACGTCCTCATCGGGCGCGTCGACCACCTGGCGGCTCCGGACGAGATCGAGGCGCGCTACGACCGGATCAACGCCTTCGAGCGTGAGGTAGTCGCCGGGGGTGCGCGCGTCATCAAGTGCTTCCTCAACGTGTCCAAGGACGCACAGAAGGCCCGCCTCGCAGCCCGGCTGGCACCGGGCGGCGTGAAGTACTGGAAGTACAACCCCTCCGACCTCGCCTCACGCGCGAAGTGGGACGACTACATGGCCGCCTATGGCGTGGTCCTGGAACGCTGCAACCAGGACGAGGCCCCGTGGTATGTGATTCCGGCCGACCGCAAGTGGTATCGCAACTGGGCCGTCGCGCGGTTGCTCGCGGAGGCGCTGGCTGGCATGAACCTGACCTGGCCACCGGCCGATTTCGATGTCGAGGCCGAGCGCGCCCGGGTGGCGCAGAGCTGACGTCCCCGGTTGCGGGTGCCAGCCGCGGCGCCGTCCGTCAGGCCGGCAGCGGAACGGTCGCGTCGTCGTGGAGGCCGAACCCGCCGAACGGGACATCCGTGTCGAGGAGTTCCAGGGCCGATACCGAGTAGCGGGCCATGGCAAGGTCCAGCAGTCGCTCGTCGGGCCCGATCGGCGGGCTGACAGCCACGGCCCCGAGGTCGAGGGCGAGCGCGGCCTGCTCCGTGTACCGGTGGTCGGCGCTGAGGAAGAATGAACCGACGGCGATGAGACGCCGGCCCTGGGCGCGGAGGGCGGTGAGGGCGGCGGCGACGCTGTGACCGGGCTCGTGGCCGTAGGCCAACTGGACGGGCAGCTTGTGGTGGGCGCGCCACTGGCGTGCCCGTCGCGCCAGAAGCGCGGCACCACGGGGGTCGCCGCTGTCGGGGGCCGACAGCACCAGTCCGTCGAGTTCGAGCGTGTGGCTCGCGGCGAGCGCCGAGCGGAGGCGCAGATCGAGAATGCTCAGCAACTCGCAGGCGGGTCCGATCGGGCGGGCGACGTTGATGCGAAGGCCGGCGCAGTCGGCGCCGAGGGCTTTCATCGTGCGGAGCACGGACTCGGGCGGGTCGGTGGCGTGCGTGATGTTGAGGGGTACGAAGACTGCCTCCTCCGCCCCCGCCTCGATGAGCGCCGCCGCGGTCTGGGTGGCATCGGGGACCCCGCCCTCGGCGAAACAGAGATGGATCGACAGGCCGGGGCGCAATTGGCGCATGCGACGACGCAACGCGAACATGACCTGATTGGCGGTCGCCTCGGTCGAGCCGTCCGCCAACAAGATCAGTGCCGGTGCCGTCATCCCCTGTGCCTCTCATCCGCATCGGTCGACGGCGCCGTTGCCGCTGCATCGCCAGTGTGGGCTGTCAGAGCCCGTTGGCGCAAGGCAGTTCTCAGATACTGGACAAGCTTCTCACATTGCGAGACGCCAGTATTGGTCCGATCACGCCGCACCGACCGTGCCCCGCCCCAGGATCGGGCGGTCTCCTGACCGCGTCGGGTGGTGGCAGGGGGGGTGTCGCTCATCACGGTTGGGGGTCGTGTCCCGGGTGTCCGGTCGCGTCGCTCCCTGGACCCTTTTCTTGGCCCCGGCCTTCGTCATGGTGTTTCGTCGCGTCGCTGTCTCACGCACTCAGTCGCTCGCGCCCATTCGCTGAGGGTGATCCTCGCGGCGAGGCGCGTGTCCGCGCCTCAAGCCTTCGGCTTGCCGGCCTCACGGCCGGCGCCGCTCGTCAACACTTGGTCGCTCGTCGGAAATGCTCGAGCAAGCTCGGCACTTCCTCCTCGCTCCCGCGTGTGGGCGATGGCAGGTTCGAACTGCCGGCCTCTTCGGTGTGAACGAAGCGCGCTACCACTGCGCCAATCGCCCGCGTGGCGTCCCCACTGTAGCAGGTGACCCCGCCCGACCGAAGTTCCCCGCACGTCCGCACCGGGGGACCGCGTCCACGAAAGACAGAACACGCCCCAGGGGGCCAGGGCGACGACAGGCCCCACCCTGACGGACCGAACCTGCGGCCAGGACATGGACCCGCTCCGCGCTTGTGCCAGGCCGGTGGCTCCGCTAAGGTTGTCGGTGCGCCGCCGCGGGTGGCGCGTGCGGACGTGGCTCAGTTGGTAGAGCATCACCTTGCCAAGGTGAGGGTCGCGGGTTCGAATCCCGTCGTCCGCTCGGGAGTGGGTCTCTCCCGCGAGGCTGACTCACGTTGGTCGGGTGGCCGAGAGGCGAGGCAACGGACTGCAAATCCGTGTACACGGGTTCAAATCCCGTCCCGACCTCTCCCGACCCAAGCCCTGGGCGGCTGGCGCAGTGGTAGCGCGCTTCCCTGACACGGAAGAGGTCACTGGTTCAAACCCAGTGTCGCCCACCAGAGCCGACCTGGCGTGACACCAGCGAATACCGCCCGGTGACTACGGCAAACACGCCGCGTGCGTTCAGAACGACGTGGTCTACAATGACCGGGAACGGACCGCGTACCGCACACCATGGGGACACCACCGTCCGATGAGAGAGGGGCGCAGGAGGCCCATGACGACAACCACGACGTGGGTCACGCCGCCACTGGCCGTGCTGCTCGACTACGACGGCACGCTCGTCGACACCGAACCGCTGTGGATTCAAGGCGAGATCGACCTGCTCACAGGGTACGGCGTGCCGTGGACATACGAGCAGGGGCGCCTGTTGTGCGGCACCAGCCGGGAGGTGTCGATGGCGGCCTTGCTGGCCGCGATGGCCGAACACGGCCGCGATGGCGATGTCGACCCCGATGCCTTCTACGACCAGCTCTGGCGGACGGTCGACGTCCGCGCGCACGCCGACGGGCTGCCGTGGCTGCCGGGGGCCGTGGACCTGCTGGCCGGCCTGGCCGAGGCGGGGGTGCCGTGTGCTCTCGTGTCGGCCAGCCCGAGGCCGATGCTGGACTCGGCACTGGCGAGCTTTGGGCGACATTCGATCTCGGTCGTGATCGCCGGCGGCGACATGCCGGAAGCCAAGCCCGCACCGGACGGCTACCTGATGGCGGCCGAGCGCCTCGGGGTGGACCCGGCGGATTGCCTCGTCATCGAGGACACGGAGGCTGGCACCGCGGCGGGACGGGCCGCCGGGGCGGTCGTCGTCGCCGTGCCGCGGATGCGTGCGCTGCCGCCGTCGCCGGGGCAGGTGAACCTGGCCGGCGGGCTGGCCGGTGTCACACCCGATCGTTTGCGCGAACTGTACGCGCAGGTGCGTGCCGGCGAGGCGGTGCCGCGATGAGCGAACCCGTGCCGATGCGCGCCTCGGCCGCACCTGAGCCGATCATGCACGCCGACGGGCGTCCCCGCACGGGTCCGCTCCGTCCCGGTGAGCGGGTCAGCCTGAGCGACACGAAGGGCAACCGTCACTCGATCGTCCTGACGCCGGGCGCGGTCTTCCACACGACGAAGGGCGGCGTCGCCCACGACGACCTCATCGGCCAGCCGGACGGCACGGTCGCCACGAGCGTCGGCGGGTTGGCGTTTCTCGTGTTCCGGCCACTCCTGAACGAGTACATGGTGTCCATGCCCCGTGAGGCGGCCATCGTCTACCCGAAGGACGCCGCGCAGATCGTCATGTGGGGCGACATCTTCCCCGGTGCCCGCGTGCTGGAGGCCGGCGTCGGCTCCGGATCCCTCAGCCTCGCGCTGCTGCGCGCCATCGGGCCCGAGGGACGCCTGACCAGCTACGAGCGCCGGGCCGACTTCGCCGACGTGGCGCGCAAGAATGTGGCCGAGTTCCTCGGCGGCGCCCCGGCAACGTGGGATGTCGTCGTCGGCGATCTGGTGACCGCGATCCGTGACGACCCGGTCGACCGGGCCGTGCTCGACATGCTCGCCCCGTGGGACTGCATCGACGCGGTGGGGGAGCGGCTGGTCGGCGGGGGCGTGCTCACGTGCTACGTCACGACGGTGACGCAACTGGGCCGCGTCATGGACCAGGTGCGCGCCCACGGCGGCTTCACGGAGCCCGCCGCGTACGAGATCACCAGCCGCGACTGGCACGCCGAGGGCCTGGCGATCCGTCCCGCGCACGGCGCCGGCGGACATACGGGGTTCCTCGTGATCTGCCGCCGCCTGGCGCCGGGCGTGCAGGCGCCCCTGCGCCGCCGCCGGCCCGCCGAGGGGGCCTACGGGCCGGACTACACCGGCCCGCTGCCGCGCAACGTCATCCTCGGATGACCGTGCCCGTCCGACCACCGTCCATGGGGCACCGCCCGGCCCGGCGTCGGGTGCCTGTCCTCTACACTCGGTGACTGCCATGCCAGCCCCATCCAGCGGTTCGCCGTCCGGCGACATCTCACCGGCCCTTATCATCGGGACCGGCCTTGTCGGTGCGTGCATCGGCTGCGCCCTGACGCGTGCGGGCGCCGAGGTGTTCCTGTCCGACATCGACCGGTCGCACGCGGTCGTCGCCGCCTCGCGGGGCGCCGGGGTGGTCGCCAAGCCGCGGCCGGAGATCGTCCGGCTCGTCGTGGTCGCGGCGCCGCCGTCCGCAATCCCGCCGCTCGTCGTGGACGCGCTGGCACGCTACCCGCGGGCCGCCGTCACAGACGTGGGGTCCGTGAAGGCCTCGATCGAGCGGGCGGTGCTCGCCGGGGCGCCCGAGGCCTCACGCTACGTGGGTTCGCATCCGATGGCCGGCTCGGAGCGCAGCGGTCCGCTCGGCGCTACCCCCGATCTCTTCATCGACCGGACGTGGGTCATCGCCACGCGTCCGGATGCCGCACCGTGGGCGGTCGAGCGCGTACGCGCGCTGGCCGGTGCGTGCCTGGCCCGGACCGTCGAACTGGCGGCCGACGAGCACGACCGCGCGGTGGCGGAGGTATCGCACCTGCCGCAGCTCATGAGTTCCCTGATGGCTGCTCGCCTGGCCGGGGCGCCCGCCTCGGACCTCGGGCTGGCCGGTCAGGGGGTGCGCGACGTCACCCGCATCGCCGCGTCGGACCCGGGCCTGTGGCAGCAGATCATCGACGGCAACCGCGCGCACGTGCTGGCGCAGCTGCGTGCCGTACAGGAGGACCTCGATCGTCTGGTGGCCCGCCTGGGGGATGGGGCCGCCATCGCCGATCTCGTCAGCCGCGGCCGAAGCGGGGCCGCGCGGCTGCCGGGCAAGCGGGGCCGCGACATGTCCGAACTGGTCAGCGTCGTTGTCGAGATCCCGGACACGCCGGGCGCCTTGGCGCGGCTGTTTGCCGACATCGAGGCGGGGGGAACCAACATCGAGGACTTGGCGATCGAGCACGACCAGGTCCGTGAGGTGGGTTTCCTGTCCGTCGAGGTCGAACCAGACCGGGCGGACGCGCTCCGCACCGCGCTGACCGGCCACGGCTGGAGCCTGCGCGCCTGAGTAAGGTAGCGGCGTGCGCACACTCGTCATCGCCATCGACGGGCCCAGCGGGTCCGGCAAGTCCACCACCGCGCGAGCCTTGGCCTCCCGTCTCGGCCTGGCCTATCTCGACACGGGCGCGATGTACCGGGCGGTCGCCGACGAGGCCCTCCGGCGGGGCGTGATCGATGACGCGGACGCCGTGGTGGCGATCGCGCGGGATACGCCGCCCGCGATGGGCCTCGACCCCGCTGCGCCGACCGTGGGCATCGCGGGACGCGACGTGACGACGGCGATCCGCGAACCGGCCTTGTCGGCGCAGGTGTCGAAGGTCGCGACCATCCAGGCGGTCCGGGACGTCCTCAGCGACCAGATGCGCGCGATCGTGGCCCGGGCCGGGCGGATCGTCGCCGAGGGCCGGGACATCACGACGAAGGTGTGCCCGCAGGCGGACGTCCGCGTGCTGCTGGTGGCCGATCCCGCCGAGCGCGTCCGTCGGCGCGAAGCCGAGTTGGCCGGGGCGGCGGACCATGCGAGTGTCACCGATCAGGTGGTCCGGCGCGACCGCGACGACGCGACGATGTCCCAGTTCGAGACTCCGGCTCCGGGCGTGACCCTGATCGACTCGACCCACCTTTGGCCAGACGAGGTGGTGGCGCGCATCCTCACCCTCGTCCCGTGGGGTGCGCGCGAGCCGTGAGCGGACCCACGCGGGTGATGCCGCCGCCCAGCGCCCGGTGTGCGTTCCGGGAGTTGGACGACGCCGACCTGCCCGCCCTGCGCTCGATGCTGGGGAACCCGCTCGCCATGGCCGCCTACGAGGGCCCGTTCGACGAGGCGGAGGTGCGCGCGTGGCTCTCCCGTCAGCGCGACCGCTACAGCACGGACGGCCTTGGGCTGTGGGCGCTGGAACGCCGGGACGACCGCGCGGTGATCGGCCAGTGCGGCCTCATGTGGCAGGACGTTGAAGGGGAGCGCGTGCTCGAGGTCGGCTACCACCTCGTGTCGGCGTTCTGGCATCGCGGCTACGCCGCCGAGGCCGCAGGCGCGTGCCGGGACTTCGCCTTCTCGCACCTGGGAATCGCCCGCGTTCACGCGATCGTCCGTGACACCAACCTCGCGTCGATGAACGTGGCCATCCGGTGCGGCATGACCGCCCGGCGGCGCCTCGTCAAGCACTATCGCGGCGTGGACATGCCGCACTACCTTTTCGCCGTGGACTCTCCCGGCTGAACGGATGCTGAACGGATAAGGAGGCTCGTCATGGGGCAGGTCGCGCTGGAGGCGTTCGGCTGGCTGGGTTCGGCGGTGCTGGTGTTTTCGGTGCTGCAGAGCCGGTTCCTGCGGTTCCGCGTCGTGAACGGGGTCGCCTCGGCGATGCTCGTTGCCTACAACGGTCTGTTGGGTGTGTGGCCGGCCGTCGCGATGAACTGCGTGCTCGTGGTGATCGACGTGTACTTCATCGTGACGCTGGTGGGGGCGAAGCGGGCAAGCAAGGCGTTTGCGTTCGCGATCGAGCCGGCGACGGGCGAGGCCGTCGGCTGGTTCCTCGCCCGCCATGGCTCCGATGTTGCGGCGTTCCACCCGGGCCTGGCCGCCCGGCTCGGCGAGGCCGGCACGCAGGCTGCGTTGATCTTTCACGAGGACGCCGCGATCGGGGTGGCGGTGTTCCGCCGCGACGGGGACGGCGCCGCCGAACTGCTGGCCGACTACGTGATTCCTTCTTACCGCGACTACGCTCCGGGGGTCTTCGTCTACTCGGCGGCGGGCCCGCTGGCTCAGGCGGGTGTGAGCCGCGCCTGGATGGATGCGCCCGGTCCCGGCGTGACCGGCTATCTCACGCGGCTCGGCTTCCGCGAGGCGAAGGGCCGGTGGTCGCTGCCGGTTCCCGTCCTGGGGTAGGCGTGTCCGGTCATCGGCTAGCCTTGGCGGGTGAGCGAGGACACGATCGTCCCGGGCGCGATGCGGCCCGTGGTGGCCGTCGTCGGCCGTCCCAATGTGGGCAAGTCGACTCTGGTCAACCGGTTTCTGGGCCGCCGCGAGGCTGTCGTCGAGGACACGCCGGGCGTGACCCGCGACCGCGTCAGCTACGACGCCGAGTGGGCGGGGCGCGAGTTCGTCGTCGTGGACACCGGCGGCTGGGCGTCGGAGGCGACCGGGCTGGCGGCCCGCATCGCCGAGCAGGCCGAGATCGCGATCGGCCTGGCCGACGCGGTGGTGCTGGTGCTGGATGCGACGGTCGGCATCACGGACGAGGACGAGGCCGTCGTCAGGGTGCTGCGGCGGGCCCGGAAGCCGGTGGTGCTGGCCGCGAACAAGGTCGACAACCAGCGTGGCGAAGCCGATGCGGCCGCCCTGTGGAACCTCGGCCTCGGCGAACCCTGGCCCGTGTCGGCGCTGCATGGCCGGGGCTCGGGCGACCTGCTGGACGCCCTCGTGGCCGTCCTGCCACCGCCCGGGGAGGACACCGGCGAGCCTGAACCGGCCGGGCCCCATCGCGTCGCGATCGTCGGGCGGCCGAACGTCGGCAAGTCGTCCCTCCTGAACCGCCTCGCCGGGGCGGAACGGGCAGTCGTGTCGGAGATGGCCGGCACGACCGTCGATCCCGTCGACGAGATCGTCACGATCGCGGGCGAGCCGTTCTGCCTCATCGACACCGCCGGCATCCGGCGCAAGGTGAGGACGGCCGACGGCAGCGAGTACTACGCCTACCTGCGTACGCGCTCGGCGATCGAACGGGCTGAGGTTGCGATCGTCGTCATCGACGCGAGCGAACCCGTGAGCGATCAGGACCTGCGCATCCTGGGGGCCGTGGAGGAAGCCGGCAGGGCCCTGGTGATCGCCTACAACAAGTGGGACCTGACGGACGAGGAACGCCGGCGCTACCTGGCGCGCGAGGTCGAGCGTGACGTGAACGCGTGGACGTGGGCGCGCAGCGTCAACCTGTCCGCGTTGACCGGTCGCGGCGTGGACAAGCTGGCCGCGGTGATCGACGAGGCCTTGGCCGGGTGGGCGACACGCGTCCCCACGGGGCGTCTCAACGCGTTCCTCGGCCGCGTCGCAGCGGCGCACCCGCATCCGGTCCGCGGCGGCAAGCAGCCCCGCATCCTGTTCGGGACGCAGGCCCACGCCTGCCCGCCGACGTTTGCCCTGTTCACCACCGGCGATCTCGATCCGGCGTATGTCCGGTTCGTCGAGCGCCGTCTGCGCGAGGAGTTCGGTTTCGTCGGCTCTCCCGTACACGTCCAGGTGCGCCCGCGACCGGCACGATCGCGGTAAAGTCTGCCGCGCACGCCGGACGGTCCTCACGTGGGGCGGTCTCGCCGGCATGGCGGCGGCGTGTTTCCTGAGGGCGTTTCGATCTTGTTCGAAGCGCCGGAGCTTCCGATGGGTTCGTGCTAGGGTGACCTAGTCAGGCCTCATCGCGAGTGCCTGATCCCACCAAGGAAGGTGTCGCGCAGTGAGTTCGGTCGTGCTTCCCGATGCCGTGGCGGCGTCCGGTCGTCCGGATCGTCGTGCCGCGTGGTCGACGCTGGCGGTGGGCGCCCGGACGGCTCTGCTCGGCGCCCTCGCCGGACTGGTCCCGGTCGTGATCGTGGCCTCGGCGATGACGGGTCCGCGCGGGGCCGTGGTCGCCGCACTGGCCGGTGGAGTCGTGATCGTCCAGTTCGCCATCGGCCTGCCCCTGGAGTGGTTCGCGCTCGCACGGGCCGACCTTGCCGGAATGGGCTTGGCCTTGGCGGGATACGGGATTCGTCTTGGTCTGCTCGGGGCATTGTTGTGGGTCGTCCTGGCCTGGAACGCCGGCGGCGTGCCACCTCTGTGGGTGGCCCTCGGTGCCGCGGTCGCGACGTTCGGCTGGGTCGGCGGCATGGCCTGGAGCGCAGGACACGGCCGCGTCCCGCTGTACGACGAGGCGTCGGGGCGTGCGCGTGAGGGGGCGCGGGCATGAGTTGGGTGAATGTGAGGCCACCGCGCATCGAGGCGGGCTCGAGCGCCGACGCGATCATGACCGCGTTCTCGGAGGTCGTGGCCGGCGTGCTCGTGTACGGCCTGCTCGGCTGGGTCGGCGACCACTTCCTCCACACTCGGTTCCTGCTGCCGCTCGGCGTGCTGCTGGGACTCGGCCTTTCCCTGTACCTGATCTACAAACGCCACATCGCGCGGAACGAGGGGGAGTGCGCATGACCAGCGGGTGGATCCCCATGGACGGCGGGGGCTTCACGCCCCCGAGTACCGAGGACTTCAACTTCTCCGGGCTGATGAACGGCGCCGCATGGCTGAACAAGCCGATGCTGCAGCTCGTCATCTCGGTCATCCTGATCGCGGTCGTGTTCGTCTGGGGCTCGCGGAACCTCCAGATCGTCCCCGGCAAACGCCAGTGGACGTTCGAGTTCCTGTACGACTACATCCGCAACACGGTCGGGCGCGACGTCATCGGGCGCGACTACCAGAAGTGGATGCCCCTGCTGTTCCCGATGTTCCTGCTCATCATCGTGAACAACTGGTTCGGGGAGTTCTTCTACTTCATGTTCCCGACGTTCTCGAACATCGGGTACGTCTACGGCCTCGTGATCCTCGTGTTCGTGCTGTTCATCGGGGTCGGCATCAAGGCGCATGGCATCGCCTACTTCAAGCTGGCGACCGCCCCGGCCGACGTGCCGAAACTGCTCTGGATCATCATCATCCCGCTGGAGATCCTGTCCACGTTCGTCGTCCGGCCGGTCACGCTGTCCGTCCGTCTGTTCGCCAACATGTTCGCCGGCCACATGTCGGTCCTGGTGTTCATCGGGGGCGGCACCTACCTGCTGACCTACGCCAACAACATCCTGTTCAACGTGTCCGGCGGCCTGTCCTGGGTGCTCGGCATGGCCATCATCGGTCTGGAGCTCTTCATCGGCTACCTCCAGGCCTACGTCTTCACGATTCTGACCGCGCAATACATCGCCTCCTCGATCAACGTGGGGCACTGAGTACCGAACAACTGAACGAAAGCTGGCCCATCGGGGCCAAGCGGAGCTGAAAGGAAAACGCATCATGCTCATGGAAATCACTGGCTCGCTCTCCGTGATCGGCTACGGCCTCGCAGCGCTCGGGCCCGGTATCGGCGTGGCGATGATCTTCGCCGCCGTGATCAACGGCACGGCCCGCCAGCCCGAGGCCAGGAGCGCGATGATGGGCACGGCCATCTTCGGCTTCGCCATCGTCGAGGCGCTCGCCATCCTCGGATTCGTGCTGGCCCTGATCAAGTGACGACGATGATGGGTACGGTGCTAGAGCTGAACCTCGGCCCGCTGGCCCCGCACAGCATCGCCGAAATCATCGCCGGGCTGCTGGCCATCTTGCTGCTGTGGTTCATCTTCGCGAAGCTCGTGTCGCCGAACTTCGAGAAGATGTACACCGACCGTGCCTCTGCGATCGAGGGAGGCATCCGGCGGGCGGAGCAGGCGGAGGCGAAGGCCGAGGCTTTGCGCGCCCAGTACGAGGAGCAACTGGCCGCGGCCAGCGCGGAGGCGGCCAAGGTTCGCGACGAGGCCAAGGCGCAGGGGGCTGCCCTGGTCGCCCAGGCTCGCGATCAGGCGGCGGCGGAGTCGACGCGGATGCTTGAGACGGCGCGAACCCAGATCGACGTCGAGCGTGACAGCGCCGCGCTGGCGCTGCGCGACGAGGTGGGCGGCCTGGCGACAACGCTGGCCGGCCGTATCGTCGGGGATTCGTTGGTCGACAAGGCCAAGGCCGGCGCTGCGATCGACAAGTTCCTGGACGAGTTGGCCGCACAGCCGGCGCAGGCGGGACGGGTGTGATGAGCGACGACGTGTTCCACCAGTGGGCTGCGGCGTCCGACGCGCAGGCGCCGGCGGTCGGGGTGCCCGACGAACTGTGGGCGATGGCCGATGTCATCGCGTCGCAGGCGTCCCTCGGGGCGGCGCTCGTCGATCCGGGGCGCGCGCCGACGCAGCGGGCCGGACTGGTGGAGGGCGTCTTCGGCGGCCGGGCCTCGGCCCAATGCGTGGCGCTGGTGGGGCAGGCCGCCGGTCTGGAGTGGGCGTCGCCCGCGGACCTGGAGGCGGGCGTCCGGCGCATGGCGGTGCGGACGACCTGGCGGGTCGCCGAGGCGCAAGGCGCGGCGGATGAGGTGCACGGCCAAGTGGCCCAGATCGCCGATGCCGTGCTGGGCGATCCTGCGCTGGAACTGGCGCTGAACGGCGCCGGGACATCCCCCGAGCACCGGCGCGGCGTGCTGGAGCACCTGCTGGGCGGCAAGGTCCATCCACTCGCGTTGCAGCTGGCACGCTTCGCGGTCGTCGACGGCCCGGGGAACTATGTGGACGCGGTGGAGGCCAACCTGGACGAGGCCTCCGATCTTCGGGGGCGGCAGCGCGTCCGGGCCACGTTCGCCGTCGCTCCCGATGCCACTCAGCGGAAGCGGCTGGCGTCCGAACTGGAGCGAATCTATGGACGGGGCGTCGACGTCGAGGTGCACGTGGACGCCCGGGTCATCGGAGGCGCCCGCTTGCAGATCGGCGGCGATGTGATCGACGGCTCCGTGGCGGCCCGCCTCGATGCGGCGCGCCGCGAGATGGCGGCAGCACAGGCATGACTCAGGCGCGCCCCGCGGGGCGCGCGCGGCAACAGATGTAGAGCGATAGAAGAGAAAGAGGACTCCATGGCAAGCTTGGCGATCAGCGCTGATGAGATCCGCGACGCGCTGGACAAGTTCGTCCAGACGTACACCCCGGCCGCGACGACGCGTGAGGAGGTCGGCACGGTGCTGTCGAGCGGCGACGGCATCGCACGCGTGGCCGGCCTGCCGGGCGCCATGGCGAACGAGCTGTTGGCCTTTGAGAACGGCACGCTCGGCATCGCGCTGAACCTGGAGGAGCGCGAGATCGGCGTCGTGGTCCTCGGCGACTCGGACGGCATCAACGAGGGTTCGACGGTTCGGCGTACCTCCGACATCCTGTCCGTCCCGGTCGGCGACGGTTACCTCGGGCGGGTGGTCGATGCGATGGGCAACCCCCTCGACGGCAAGGGGCCGATCACCGACGTGCCTGAGCGGCGCGCCCTGGAACTCCAGGCGCCCGGCGTGATGGCCCGCCAGGAGGTCCGGGAGCCGCTGATGACGGGTCTGAAGGCGATCGACTCGATGACGCCCATCGGGCGCGGCCAGCGCGAGTTGATCATCGGCGACCGCAAGACCGGCAAGACGGCGATTGCGACGGACACGATCATCAACCAGCTGGCGAACTGGCAGACGGGCGATCCGAAACTCCAGGTGCGGTGCATCTATGTCGCGATCGGCCAGAAGAACTCGACGGTGGCCGAGGTACGTGAGAACCTCGAGCGCGCCGGGGCGATGCAGTACACGGTGATCGTGAACTCGCCGGCGTCCGACCCGGCCGGCTACAAGTACATCGCGCCGTACGCCGGTTCCGCGATCGGCCAGCACTGGATGTACCAGGGCAAGCACGTGCTGATCATCTTCGACGACCTGACGAAGCAGGCCGAGGCGTACCGCGCCATGTCGCTGCTGCTGCGCCGGCCGCCGGGCCGCGAGGCGTACCCCGGCGACGTGTTCTACCTCCACAGCCGCCTGCTGGAGCGCTGCGCGAAGCTGTCGGACGAGATGGGAGCCGGCTCGATGACGGGTCTGCCGATCATCGAGACGAAGGCGAACGACATCTCGGCGTTCATCCCGACGAACGTGATCTCGATCACCGACGGGCAGATCTTCTTGCAGTCCGACCTGTTCAACGCGAATCAACGGCCGGCCGTCGATGTCGGCCTGTCCGTGTCCCGTGTGGGCGGCGCCGCCCAGACGAAAGGCATGAAGAAGGTCGCGGGCACGCTGAAGATCTCGCTGGCCCAGTACCGCGACATGCAGGCGTTCGCGATGTTCGCCTCGGATCTGGACGAGACGAGCCGGCGCCAGCTCGAGCGCGGCCAGCGCCTGACCGAGTTGCTGCGCCAGCCGATGGCCCACCCGACCCCGATGGCCGAGCAGGTCATCGCGATCTGGGCGGGGACGACCGGCCGGCTCGACAACGTCCCCACTGCCGAGATCCTCCGCTTCGAGTCGGAGTTGATGGCCTACCTGACCGCGAACACGACCGTGCTGTCGACGATCGCGGAGACGGGCGCGTTCGACGATGCCACCGAGCAGGCCGCCAGCGACGCGATTGAGGCGTTCAAGAAGACGTTCCGCACCGACGACGGCAAGCTGCTTGAGCCGCCGCGGG
Source organism: Actinomycetes bacterium (assembly GCA_009785885.1). Lineage (GTDB taxonomy): Bacteria > Actinomycetota > Actinomycetes > Propionibacteriales > Propionibacteriaceae > WRGV01. Next base: position 1,834 of record WQUE01000157.1, on the reverse strand, counting down.
ATGCGAGGGACGTCGGCGACGAGGACATCGAGCAGGAGCAGATCGTGACGGGAAGGCGGTCGTAGTCCATGGCAGCCACGCTGCGCGAACTGCGCGCGCGCAAGGGTTCCATCGCCGCGACGATGAAGATCACGAAGGCGATGGAACTGATCGCGGCCTCGCGGGTGTCGCGCGCCCAGACGCGGGCCAAGGCGATGGTCCACTACAACGACGAACTCGTCGAGGCGGTCTCGGCGGTCGCGGGCCACACGGATGAGAGCCATCCGCTGACGACGGAGCGCGACCCGGCGACACGAGCGGGCATCCTGATCGTCAGCGCCGACCGGGGGTTGTCTGGGGCCTACAACGCGAATGTGATCCGCACGGCCGAGGGGCTCGTCCAGCACCTGGAGGAGGCGGGCAAGCAGGTCGACCTGTACGTCAGCGGTCGCAAGGCGCAGGCGTACTTCGCGTTCCGCCACCGCCGCGTCGTCGCCTCGTGGGGCGGCTACTCGGAGCGACCCCGCTACGCGGACGCGAAGGAGATCGGGACGTTCCTCATCGACGAGTTCCTGCGCACGGGCGAGGCCGGTGGGGTGGACGAGTTGCACGTCGTCTATACGCGCTTCAAGTCGCTGGTGAGCCAGCAGCCGCAGATCGTGCGCCTGCTCCCGCTGGAGGTCGTGCGCGGCGGCGAAGGGCTGCACGACACGTACGAGTACGAGCCGGACCCGGCGACCGTGCTGGACGCGCTACTGCCTCTGTATATCGTGAACCGTATCCACTTCGCTTTGGCGGAGTCGGCCGCCTCTGAGCTGGCGGCCCGTCAGCAGGCCATGCATTCGGCCACGGACAACGCGAAACAATTGACCGCCGATCTGACGCGCGACATCAACCAGGCGCGCCAGGCTGCGATCACCCAGGAAATCAACGAGATCGTCGGCGGCGTGAGCGCGCTCGCCGGGAAGTGATGGAAGGCGAGCTGCGATGACTGCGACACCGCTGGAGAAGAAGGGTTCGACGAAGGACACGGTGCCCGTCCCGGCCGCGACGACCGCGTCGGGGCGCGTCGTGCGGGTGATCGGGTCGGTGGTGGACGTGCAGTTCCCCACCAATCAGATTCCGGCGATCCACGACGCGCTGCACGTCGAGGTCGTCGGCATGGACGGCAAGCCCATCACCGTCGCGCTGGAGGTGGAGCTGCAGATCGGCGACGACACCGTCCGCTGCATCTCGCTGAAGCCGAGCGACGGCATGAAGCGTGGCGCCCCGGTCACCAGCACGGGCGCGCCGATCACCGTGCCGGTCGGTCCGGTCACGAAGGGCCGCGTCTGGAACGTCGTCGGGGAGTGCCTGAACGAGGACGCCTCGCAGTTCGAGATCACCGAGCGCTGGCCGATCCACCGCGACCCGCCGCCGTTCGACGCCCTGCAGCCGCAGACGCGCATGCTCGAGACGGGCATCAAGGTGCTCGACCTGATCACGCCGTACGTCCAGGGCGGCAAGATCGGCCTGTTCGGCGGCGCGGGCGTGGGCAAGACGGTGCTCATCCAGGAGATGATCTTCCGCATCGCCCACAACTTCGGCGGCACGTCGGTGTTCGCGGGCGTCGGCGAGCGCACCCGTGAGGGTAACGACCTGGTGAACGAGATGTTCGAGTCGGGCGTTCTGAAGGACACCGCGCTGATCTTCGGCCAGATGGACGAGCCGCCGGGCACGCGTCTGCGCGTCGCCCTGTCGGCGCTGACGATGGCCGAGTACTTCCGCGACGTCGAGAACCAGGACGTGCTGCTGTTCATCGACAACATCTTCCGTTTCACCCAGGCCGGGTCGGAGGTGTCGACGCTGCTCGGGC
>WQUE01000156.1 GCA_009785885.1 Actinomycetes bacterium | reverse complement strand
GCGAGCCCCACGCCCTCCCAGCCGATGAACACCATCACGTAGTTGCCGCCGAGGACGAGCGTGAGCATCGCGGCGGCGAACAGGTTGAGGAAACCGAAGAAACGCCGGCGGCCCTCGTCGTGGGCCATGTAGCCGATCGAGTAGATGAAGATCACGCTGCCGACCCCGCTGACCAGCAGCGCGAACAGGATCGACAACGGATCGACGAGCAGCTTCACGTCGATCGTCCACGTCCCGGCGGCGAGCCACCGGTACACGGGCACGGAGACGGCCCGGTCCGCGGCGTCCGTCCCGAGCAGCTGCGCGAACAGCGTCCCGGCGACGACCAGGGACACGAGCGGGCCGGCGATGCCGAGCAGGTGCCCCCACGCGTCGGCGCGTCGGCCGAGCACCAGCAGCACGAGCGCAACCAGCAGCGGCGCGGCGATCATGATCCAGGCGTAGCTGAACAGTCCCGTGGCGGCCACGGGGGTGAGTTCCAGAAGCGTCGTCATCGTTGCCCCCTCACCGGCTCAGCAGGTTGGATTCGTCCACGCTGCCGGTGTGGCGGCTGCGGAAGATTGTGATCACGATGGCCAGTCCGACCACCACTTCGGCGGCGGCCACGACCATCACGAAGAAGGAGGCGACCTGGCCGGACAGGTCACCGTGCTGTTTCGCGGCGGTGACCAGCATGAGATTCGCGGCGTTCAGCATCAGCTCGATCGACATGAAGACGACGAGCGCGTTCCGGCGGATCAGCACCCCCGTCAGGCCGATCGAGAACAGAACGGCGGACAGGATCAGGTAGTCGTTGAGGTTCATCGCGCCTCTCCCCCCTCAGACGTCTCACCGGCCGGGGTGCCGATGGCGGCGGGCATCTCGCCCGGCGGTGGGGGCAGTTCGATGGCGTCATACGCCTCGCCGGTGAGTTCCGCGCGCGCCTCCATCAGCTCGTTGTGCGCCTCGATCACGGGCCGGGACAGCTGGCGCGGGTCAAGCACCGACTGGCCGCGCTGCTGCAGCGCCGGCGAGACGGAGGCCGGGGCCACCGTGCCGTCGGGGAGCAGGCCCGGATAGTCGACGGAGTTGTGGCGGGCGTACACGCCGGACCCGGGCAACGGGCCGAGCGAGGTGCCGCGGGTCGCGTAGGCCCGCATGCGCGCATCGGCGTACGTCTTCTGCGTCGTCTTGGGGGCCAGTCGCTCGCGGTGGGCCAGCACCATCGCGCCGAGGGCGGCGGTGATGACCAGGGCCGCGGTCGCCTCGAACGCCAGCACATACCGGCTGAACAGCAGGATGGCGACGCCCTGGGCGTTGCCCCCCTGGGCGGTATTCGCACCGGCCAGCCCGACCGGCGATCCGCTGAACCCCTGCGCGACGGCCACGACGAGTACCGCCGCGAGGCATACGGCGATGGTCACGGACAGGATGCGATGGCCCTTGATCGTCTCGCGCAGATCCTCGGTGGTGTCGATGCCGATCAGCATCATCGCGAACACGAACACCATCATCACGGAACCGAGGTAGACGATCAGCTGGGCCACGAACAGGAACGGCGCGTCCAGCGTGGCGTACAGGACGCCGAGCCCGATCATCAGGGCGGCCAGGCTCAACGCCGCGTGGACGATGCGGCGTGCCAGGATGACGCCCAGGCCCGCCACGGCCGAGATCGGCGCGACGACCCAGAACGTGATCTGGGCCCCGGTGATCAGCGGTATCACTTCGCACCTCCTGCATGCGCCGGATCGAGCGCCCCGGGGACGCGCCGGTCGGGCTCGCCGCTGGCGGGCAGGCCCGTGTAGTAGTCGTGCTCGTCGGCGCCGAGCATCCGGGGATGCGGCGGGGCCGCCATCCCGGCCGACAGCGGGGCGAGCAGCCGGTCCTTCTCGTAGATCAGCGATGCCCGACTGCGATCGGCCAGCTCGAAGTCGCCGGTCATCGTCAGCGCCCGTGTGGGGCACGCCTCGATGCACAGACCGCAGAAGATGCATCGCGTGTAGTTGATCTGGTACACGCGGCCGTAGCGCTCGCCGGGCGAGTAGCGCTCCGCGTCTGTGTTCTCCCCCGCCTCGACATAGATCGCATCGGCCGGGCATGCCCAGGCGCACAGCTCGCAGCCGACGCACTTCTCGAGGCCGTCCGGCCAGCGGTTCAGCTGGTGACGGCCGTGGAAGCGCGGCGCCTGCACCTTCTTCTGCCCCTTCTGGGGGTAGCGCTGCGTGAACGCACGCCGGAAGAACGTGCGCAACGTGATCCGGAAACCACTCACGGCACTCACGGGGCCACCCCCTGTTCTGCCCCGATCTGGCGTCGTGGCGCCGGGGCCGTCTCGGACGTTGGATCCGGATCGTAGGTGTCCGCGAAGCGCGGCACCTTGTCACCCAGCGGTGGCGGCACCGGATAGCCCCCCGCGAACGCGTCGAACGGCACCAAGGCGGCCGCGGCGGCCGCCGCTTTCGCCTCCGCCGTCGCGCGTTTGTCGCGCTGGTCCAAGCGCCACATGGTCAGCAGCAACAAGACGAGGATCGCGCCGACCACGACACCCACGACCGGAAGGGTGAACCAGCCCGCGCGCTGCCCGCCGCGGAACACGGACAGGACGAGCACCCACACCAGGTTGAACGGGATGAGGATCTTCCAGCCGAGGTTCATGAACTGGTCGTAGCGGAAACGCGGTATCGCGGCGCGCACCCACACGAACACGGTGATGAGGAGTTGCACCTTGATCACGAACCAGATGATCGTGAACCACCCCTGGTCGAGCCGGCCGTCCAGGAGGACGTTGAACGGCCAGGGCGCCCGGTAGCCGCCGAGGAACAGCGTCGTCGCCACCGCGGAGACCGTGCCCATGTTGATGTACTCGGCGAGGAAGAACACGGCGTAGCGGAAACCGGAGTAGTCGGTGATGTGGCCGCTGACCAGCTCCGTCTCGCACTCGGCCAGGTCGAACGGCAACCGGTTCGTCTCGCCGAACGCGCTGATCACGTACGTCAGGAAGCTTGGGATCAGCAGCGCCGCATACCATCCGGGCAGCTGCGTGTGCCACCGCCAGAACCCGATGTAGGTCGACTGTGCGTCCACGATCTGGTTCGTCGACATCGACCCGGCGTACATGAACACCGCGACGAGCGACAGGCCCATCGCCACCTCGTAGCTGATCATCTGCGCCGTCGCGCGCATCGAGCCGAGCAGCGAGTACGTGCCGTTCGAGGCCCAGCCGGCGAGCACGATACCGTAGATGCCGAGGCTCGCGATCGCGATGATGAACAGCACCGCCACCGGCAGGTCCGACACCTGCAGGCGTGTCACATGCCCGAACATGGAGACCTGCCCGCCCAGCGGGATCACGCCCCACATCGTGAACGCCGCCAGGCCCGTGAGGAACGGCGCCAGGTTGAACACGAGCGGGTCGGTGCGGGCCGGGCGGAAGTCCTCCTTGAGCAGCAGCTTCATGCCGTCGCCGAGCGCCTGGCCGAGCCCGTTGGGGCCGTTCATGATCGGGCCGTGGCGCTGCTGCATCTTGCCGAGCACCCGGCGTTCGTACCAGACGTTGAAGATCGTCCACGTCAACAGGATGACGACGACGCCGACCACCTTGATGACGACGATCCACCACGGGTCGTTCATGCCGCACCTCCCGCGCCAAGCCGCACCCGGTCACCCGGTTGGGCATCCAGTCGTCCGCACTCCGACACGCTGCGAAGCGGGATCCACACCACGTCGTCCACCATCGAGGTGATCTCGACCGGGCCGGTCCACGTGCTGTCGCCGGCGGACAGCGTCGCCACCGCGCCGGCCGACAGGCCGACCTTCGCCGCCGTCACCGCGGACAGCCGCATCACTGGCGCCGGGGCAGTCGCCACCAGCGCGTCCGCGCCGTCCAAGCACCGCGAGCCGTCCAGCAGCTGCCGCCAGCCGGCGAGCGTGACCTCGATCACGTCCTTGTCCAGCACGAGCCGCGGCACGTCGGCCGGGCCCGGCCGCACGGAGGGACGGGGCGCCGGGATACCGCGGCGCACGTCCAATTCCGCGTAGATGGCCCGCGCCTGAGCGGGGTTGCGCATGTTGCGCATCGCCACCTGCTTGCCCATGGCCCGGGCGAGCGCGCTCAGGACGCGCACATCCGGCATCGGCGCGACCGCCTGTGGGTTGACCAGGCCGACGGAGCGCGCCTCGGCCGTCCAGTTCACGAACGTGCCCTCCTGCTCCTCCAGCAGGGCCACCGGGAACACGACGTCCGCCAGCTGGGTCACCTCGGAGACCCGCTGCTCCAGGCTGATCGTGTACGCCTTGCCGAACGCCCGGTGCGCCAGCGCCGGATCCCGCAGGTCCGCCGGCTCGACCCCGCCGACGAGCAGCGCCGACAGGCTGCCCGCCGCCGCCGCCTCCAACATCGCCTGCGTGTCCAGGCCGGGCGAGTCGGGAATCGGCATGTGCCACATCGCGGCCAGCTCGATCTTCGCCTTGTCGTCGGCCACGGAATGCCCGGCCGGCAGCAGGCCCGGCAGGCAGCCGGCCTGCAACGCGCCCATCTCGCCCGCCCGGCGCGGCACCCACGCGAACCGCAGGCCCGCGTCGTCGGCCAGTCGCGCCACCTCGCTCAACAGCCCCGGCGCGAGCGCCGCCCGCTCACCGAGCAGCACGATCGTGCCCGCGTCGAGCTGGCCCGCGTCGGCCATGCCCCGCAGCACCGACGCCTCCGTGCCCGGCCGCGTCGCCCGCAGGCGGGCGCCCATCTTGTGGGAACCCCGGCTGGCGTACGCGGCGATCGTCGTCACCGGCAGGCCGCGGCGCCGCCACGCCTTCCGCAGACGCAGGAAGATCATCGGACACTCGTCCTCGGGCTCCAGGCACACGAGCACGACCTGCTTGGCCGCATCCAGCGCCCGGTAGTCGACCCAATCAGGGTTCTTCCGCGTGGCGAGCCACGTCAGGAACGTCGTCTCCTCCTCGGAGATCGCCCGCGCCCGGAAGTCGATGTTGTTGTTGCCGACGACGGCCCGCGCGAACCGGGAGTACGCCAGCGCGTTCTCGTGCGTCAGGCGCCCGCCCGGCAGCACGCCGACGGACCGGCGTGCCTTCATCAGCCCCTGCGCGGCGGCGTCCAGCGCCTCGGGCCAACTCGCCGGTTCCAGGCGCGTGCCCCGCCGGATCAGCGGGGTCGTGAGCCGGTCGTCGAGGTGTCCACTGCGGAACGCGAAACGCCCCTTGTCGCAGTTCCAGTCGTCGTTGACGGACGGGTCGGGCGCGGCGAGGCGCCGCTTCACCGCGTAGTGGCGGGCGTCGGTACGCAGGGCGCAGCCGGCGGCGCAGTTCTCGCACGTCGTCGGGGTGCTCGCCAGGTCGACCGGGCGCGCCTGGAAGCGGTAATCGGCGCTGGTCAGCGCCCCCACCGGACAGATCTGCACGACGTTGCCGCTGAAGTAGCTGTCGTAGGCGCAGCCGGGCCCGGCGCCGATCTGGCTCTTCGCGCCGCGCTCGACCAGCGCGAGCAGCGGATCACCGGAGATCTGCTCGGAGAACCGGGTGCAGCGCTGGCACAGGACGCACCGCTCCCGGTCGAGCAGCACGAGCGCCGACAGAGGTAACGACTTGGGGAAACGTCGCTTGGCGCCGTCGTAGCGGGACTCCAGGGGGCCGTGCGAGACCGCCTGGTTCTGCAGCGGGCACTCACCGGCCTTGTCGCACATCGGGCAGTCCAGCGGGTGGTTGATCAGCAGGAACTCCAGGATGCCGGACTGCATGTCCCGCGCCACCTGGCTGGAGGCGGCGGTCGCGATCTTCATGCCGGGCGCCACCTCGAGGGCGCACGCCGGCTGCGGCTTCATCGGACGGCCGTTGCCGGCGTCCAGCACGTCCACCAGGCACGCCCGGCAGGCCGCCACGGGATCCAGCAGCGGGTGGTCGCAGAACCGCGGAACCGCGACGCCCAACTGCTCCGCCGCCCGGATGACCATCTCCCCCTTCGGCACGGACACGTCGGTGCCGTCGATGGTGAGCGTCACCAGGTCGGTTGCTTCCACGCTCGGCTCGCTCATGCCGCATCCCCCTTCCCGCGGCGACGTCCCAGGCGCCTCGGCTTGGCCGGTTCGGGTGCCGGCGCCGGGGCAACCTCCACGATCGCCGGCGCGATGACCGGCGCGGGTTCGGGTACGGCGACGGTGAACTTCGCGCTGCGCTCGTACGGCAGCAGCTCCCAGGCGGGCGTGTGGTAGCCCGCCTCGAACTCGGGACGGAAATGCTCGATGGCGCTCGTCACGCACGCCACGAACCCGTCGGCCAGCGTGCAGAAGCTCCTCCCGCCCACCTGGTGGCAGATGTCGAGGATCTTCTCGATGTCGCCCTCCTGGCCCTGGCCGGCCTCCAGCCGCTTCAGCAGCTGGACGAGCCAGTACGAACCCTCGCGGCACGGGGTGCACTTGCCGCACGACTCGTGCTGATAGAACTGCACCCACCGCAGCGTCGTCCGCACCACCGAGACCGTGTCGTCGAACACCTGCATCGCCTTCGTGCCGAGCATCGACCCGGCGGCCGCTACGGATTCGTAGTCGAGCGGCACATCCAGGTGCTCGGCGGTGAGGATCGGCGTGGACGAACCGCCGGGCGTGAAGAACTTCAGCTGATGCCCGGTCCGTACGCCCCCGGCAAGCTCCAGCAGGGTACGGAACGTGATGCCGAGCGGCGCCTCGAACTGGCCGGGTGTCACCACGTGCCCGCTCACCGAGTAGATCGTCGCACCGGGCGACTTCTCCGTCCCCATCGACGTGTACCAGGCGGCCCCGTTCTTCAGGATCGACGGCACCGAGGCGAGCGATTCGACGTTGTTCACGACCGTCGGGCAGGCGTACAGGCCGGCGACAGCCGGGAACGGCGGCCGCAGGCGCGGCTGGCCGCGCCGGCCTTCCAGCGAGTCGAGCAGCGCCGTCTCCTCGCCGCAGATGTACGCACCGGCCCCCACGTGCACCGTGATGTCGCACGAGAAGCCGCTTCCCAGGATGTCCTTGCCGAGCAGGCCCGCCTTGTACGCCTCGTCGACGGCGGCCCGCACCCGGCGGATCACATGCACGACCTCGCCCCGCACGTACAGGAACGCCCGGTGGGCGCCGACCGCGTAGCAGGCGATGATCGCGCCCTCGACGACCGCGTGCGGGCACGCCATGAGCAGCGGTATGTCCTTGCACGTACCCGGCTCGGACTCATCGCCGTTCACGACGACGTACTTCGGGTTCGGGTTGTCCTGCGGGATGAAGCTCCACTTCAGGCCGGTCGGGAAACCGGCGCCGCCGCGGCCGCGCAGGCCCGAGGCCTTCACCTCGTCGATCACGGCGCCCGGCCGCATCGCCAGCGCCCGCCGCAGGCCCGTGTACCCGCCGTGGTTGCGGTACGTCGCCAGACGCCACGACTGGGGCAGGTCCCAGGTCTCGGTGAGGATGGGGGTCAGCGTGTCGGTCACTTCGCCGCACCCCCCTTCGGCATCGGCGCCTGCCAGCCGTGCCACTTGGCGACGCGCAGTCCGATCACGCTCGCCTCGCCCGCCGGCGGGCCCTCGTCGGCCCGACCGTCGGAGAACCCGGCCAGCACGCGCTCGGAGTTGCGCCAGCTCGTGATCACCGCGCCGCGGTCCGCGTTCACCGGACGGTCGGCGGCCAGGTCGTCCAGAATCTTGTCGGCCTTCTCCGGCGTCATGTTGTCCATGAACTCCCAGTCGACCATCATCACCGGCGCGTAGTCGCAGGCCGCGTTGCACTCGACCGCCTCGACCGAGAACTGGCCGTCGGGCGTCGTCTCGCCCTCGTCCACCCCGAGCTTGTGGCACACGTGGTCGAGGATCAGGTCGCCGCCCATCACGGCGCACAGCGCCGTGGTGCACACCCCGATGTGGTGGACGCCCGCCGGGCGGCGCTTGAACATCGAGTAGAACGTCGCCACGCCGAGCACCTGGGCGGGCGTCAGCCCGACGATGTCGGCGCAGGCCCGCACGCCGGCCGGGCTCACCCGCCCGTCCACGGACTGCACCAGGTGCAGCATCGGCACGAGCGCCGAGCGGGGCTGCGGATACCGGGCCGCCAGCTCGCGCATCTCGGCGAGCGTCGTCTCGGTGATGTGGGTCGACTGGTCGGACTCGTCGATCCCACCTGTGCCCGCATAGTCGGACACGAACGGGTGACGGTCCTCGCTGGTCCCGCTCATCGATCCACACCTCCCATCACCGGGTCGATCGACCCGAGTGCCACGATCACATCGGAGAGCATCCCGCCCTCGCACATCATCGGCATCGTCTGCGCGTGGTGGAACCCGGGGTCGCGCAGGTGCACGCGGTACGGCTTCAGGCCGCCGTCGCTGACCAGGTGGCACCCGATCTCCCCACCGGGGGCCTCGACCGCCGTGTACACCTGGCCCGGCGGCACGGTGAACCCCGCGGTCACCTTCTTGAAGTGGCGAATCAGCGCCTCCATCGACTGCCCCATGAGCAGCTTCACGTGCTCGTTGCTCGCCCCCTGGCCGTCGGCGCCCACCGTCATGGTGGCGGCCGGCCCGATGCGCGGGTCGTCGATGACGAACGGCTGGCCGATGGTCCGTTCCAGCTTCTCGATGCACTGCTTGAGGATCTTCACGGACTCGTCCATCTCGGCAAGGCGGATCTTCCAGCGCGCGAACGAGTCCATGCCCGTGTCGATGCACACGTCGAAGTCGTATGTGTCGTAGCCGCAGTACGGCTGCATCTTGCGCAGGTCCCACCCGTAGCCGGTGGCCCGCAACGTCGGCCCCGTGGCGCCGAGCGCCATGCACTGCGCCAGGTCGAGCGTGCCCACGTGCTCCATCCGCAGCTTGATGATCGGCTGTTCGAGGGTGAACTCGGCGATCGCCGGCAGGTTCGACTCCAGCAGGCGCACCAGTTCGCGCAGGCGGTCCAGGCCGTCGGACGGCAGGTCGGAGGCGACTCCGCCGGGACGGATGTAGCCGTGGTTCATGCGCAGCCCGCAGTACGAGTCGGTGAACTCCAGGCAGTGCTCACGCTCCTGCAGGCACACCATCGTGACGGACGTCGCGCCGAGCTCCAGAGCGCCTGACCCGATCGCGATCAGGTGCGATGCGATCCGGTTCACCTCCATCGCCATGACGCGCAGCACGTTGGCGCGCTCCGGGATGTCGTCGGTGATGCCGAGCAGCTTGTCGACGGCCAGACAGTACACCGCCTCGTTCGCCGTGGACGCCACGTAGTTGCAGCGGGAAATCAGCGGCGAGCCCTGCACCCACGTGCGGTACTCCATCTGCTTCTCGATGCCCGTGTGCAAGTAACCGATTCCGGGGCGCAGCGACAGCACGGTCTCGCCGTCCATCTCCAGCACCAACCGCATCACGCCGTGCGTCGACGGGTGCGTCGGCCCCATGTTCACCACGATCACCGAGTCGGTGCGTTCGGCCTGTTCGGCGACGATGTCGTCCCAGTCGGCGCCGCTCGCCAGATAGGAGGTTGCCCCGTCCGGGTCGCCGTCCTCGGCGAACACCGACGGATCCGGGACGAAGACGTCGTCCGTGTCCGCCTCGTCCGGTGACTCCTCGGGCTCCTCCCCCGGTGCCGCGTCCGGCGCGATCATGTCCGGCGCATCCTCCGGCGTACCCACGTCGTCGCGCGGCTCCTCGTCCAGCGGCGTCGGGTCGGTGTCCTGCGTCATGGCCGCCTCCCTCCACGCTCGTCCACCGGGGGCACGACGGCGCCCTTGAATTCGACCGGGATGCCGCCCAGCGGGTAGTCCTTGCGCTGCGGATGGCCCACCCAGTCGTCGGGCATCAGGATGCGCGTGAGACCGGGGTGGCCGTCGAAAATCACGCCGAACATGTCCCACACCTCGCGTTCGTCGTAGTTGGCCATCGGGTATGTCGGGGTGACGCTCGGCACGTGGGGATCGGCCGCCGGGCAGGTCGTCTCCAGGCGGATGCGGCGGTTGTGCGTCATCGACAGCAGGTCGTAAACGACGTGGAACTCGTGCCCGGTCTGAGCCGGATAGTGCACACCGGACACGCTCATCAGCGCCTCGAAGCGCAGCGTGTCGTCGTCGCGGAGCTCCCTGACGAGGTCCGGCAGCGCGCGGCGCTCCACGTAGAACGTGATCTCGCCGCGGTACACGACCACCTGGGTCACCGCGGACGGGAACAGCTGGCGCAGGCGGCGCGCCACCAGGTCGAACCAGCCGCCGTACGGCGGGGCGGACGCCGGCGGGGCGTAGACCACCTCGTCGATCACACCGAAACCCGACACCTCCGCCGAGCCGTGATCGTCGCCGAACAGGCCCGACCGTGTGCCGACGACGCCGGGGATGCCCTCGTCGCGGGCCGGGACGACGCCGCGCGCCGTGGACGGAGTCGACTCGCTCATCGCATCAGCCCCTTGAGTTCGTGGAGCGCCGGCGCGTCGATCGCGGCCTGTTCGGCCGTCTCGCGCGCCGCGACGGCGTGCGCCCCCAGCGGCTGGCGCCGCACCTCGTTCTCCTTCAGCTTGAACATCGCGTCGATCAGCTGGTCGGGCCGCGGGGGGCAGCCGGGCACGTAGATGTCGACGGGCACGATGTGGTCGACCCCCTGGACGATCGCGTAGTTGTTGAACACGCCACCGCTGGACGCGCAGGCCCCCAGGGAGATCACCCACTTCGGTTCGGGCATCTGGTCGTACAGGCGGCGCACCACCGGCGCCATCTTCTGGCTGAGCCGCCCGGACACGATCATGAGGTCGGCCTGGCGGGGGGACGCCCGGAACACCTCCTGGCCCCAGCGGGCCGCGTCGTAGCGGGGGGCGCCGCCGTAGCTGATCATCTCGATCGAGCAGCACGCCAAACCCATCGTCAGGGGCCAGAACGACGTCTTCCGCATCCATCCGATGACGGCCTCAAGGCTCGTCAGCATGACGCCCGACGGCACACGCTCCTCAATGCCCATGCTGGTGCGCCACCCCTTTCCTAGTCCCAGTCGAGTCCGCCGCGCCGCAGCACATACAGGTAGACGGCGAAGACCACCACGATGAAGATGCCCATCTCGACGACCGCGAACGTCCCCAACTTGTCGAACGCGACCGCCCACGGGAACAGGAACACGACCTCGATGTCGAAGACGATGAACAGCATCGCGGTGACGTAGTACTTCACGTCGAACCGCCCACCGCCGACCGGGGCCGGGGTCGCTTCGACGCCGCACTCGAACGAGTCGTACTTGCTGCGGTTGTAGCGCTGCGGACCGATGTGGCCGCTGGCGACGATCGCGCCCACCATGAAAACTGCCGCCAACGCCATGAGACCCAGCAGGGGCACGTAAGGACTCACCGTGTTCACGCCCTCTCGTCACTCGAACCCAACATCACCCTACCCGTGCGCCGGGGGGAATGGGCGAGAACCCAACCGTCCAGGCGCCACGGCGCGCGGGCGCACAGGCCCCGAAGGCCTGATCATACCGCCCCGGACAGCCGGACCGCCAAGCGAAGGGTCCGGTCGCCCACGCCGCCGCCACGCGGGGGGATCAGGTTCGCCATCACCTTGTTGACCGGGTCCATCGGGGCCTGGTGAGGCAAAACGTGCGCCAGACCGGCCTCGACGACGCCGGGATGCGCGATGAGACGGGCGAACAGACGCCCAAGGCGGAAGTACGGGTCCACTTCCGCCTTCAGCGCGTGGTGGTAGCCCTGCAGCGCGGCCTCCGCGGCGGGCGAACCGACGCCGCCCGGGGTGCGGAACGCGTCGACGATCGCCTCGCCCGCCAACTGGCCGGAACGCAGGGCGTAGCTCACGCCCTCGCCGTTGAACGGGTTCACGAGTCCGGCGGCGTCGCCGGTCAGCAGCAACCCCCGCCGGTAGGCGACGACGCGGTCGAAACCCATGGGTAAACCGGCACCGTGGATCTGGGGACGATCCACGTCCGGGGCCTCCAGCGCACCCCCGGCGGAGCGCACCGGCTCCCCGACGAACCGCAGGTCCCAGTCCGCCGGGAGGCCCGCGACGAAGTCGCGCAGCAACGCCCGGTAGTCGGTGTGCCGGAAACTCGGCGACGTCGACAGCTGGCCGACGCCGACGTTGAACAGGCCGTCACCGAGCGGGAACAGCCACCCGTAGCCCGTCAGCCGCGCCCCGGCCGCGTCGTGCGGGGCGAGCCACGAGTGGATCCGGCCCACCGCGGGCGCCCCGGCGGTGCCCCGCACGTACGCCCGGACGGCCACGCCCATCGGCCGGTCCGGGCGGCGGGGCAGGCCCATCTGGTCGGCAAGACGCGAGGCCGCCCCGGCGGCGTCCACGACCACGCGTCCGGCGATGGTCCGCCCATCCGTCGTGACGACGCCACGCACGTGCCCGCGCTCGTCGAGGTCGAGCCG
>WQUE01000155.1 GCA_009785885.1 Actinomycetes bacterium | reverse complement strand
GATGAGGCCGTCCGCGGCCAGGCGTGGCAGGCGGGCGCGTTCCGACGCCGTGAGCACGTCCAACGGGAGACCCGTCGCGCAGCGCAGTTCGAGGAGCACGCGCTCCTCGTGCCGTGTCACCGTGCCGAGGCGCTCGTGCCCGGCGACCGGCCAGGCGCCCTCGTCCAGCGCGCGGCCCCACCGGACCGGCAGGCGGTGGTTCCACCAGCGGAAACCGCCGACGTGCGAGTGGGCGCCGGGGCCGACGCCCCACCAGGAGTCGCCGCGCCAGTAGCCGAGGTTGTGGCGGCATTCGTGGCCCGGGCGTGCCCAGTTGCTGATCTCGTAGTTGGCCAGGCCGGCCTTCGCAAGGACCTCCTCGGCCAGAAGGTACTTGTCGGCCTGCTCGTCCTCGTCGGGGGCGGACACCGCGCCGGCGGCGACGCGCCGTCCGAGCGGGGTCCCGTCCTCGACGATCAGCGCGTAGGCGCTCACATGCTCGGGTCCGGCCGCCAGCGCCGCCTCCAGGCTGCCACGCCAGTCGTCGAGGGTCTCCCCCGGCGCCCCGAAGATGAGGTCGACGTTCACCGACGCGAAACCGGCGTCGTGAGCCCAGCGGACCGCCCGCCCAGCCTGCCCCGGCGTGTGGACACGGTCCAGGGCCCTCAGGACGTGCGGGACACCCGACTGCATCCCCAGGCTCAGACGCGTGAAGCCCGCCTGGCGCAGGCTGTCGAGGACGGCCGGAGTCAGCGTCTCCGGGTTCGCCTCGCACGTCACCTCGGCATCGCCCGTCAGCCCGAACCGGGTCCGGGCGTCGTCCAGCAAACCACCGAGGTCGGCCGGCGACAGCACCGTCGGGGTCCCGCCACCCACGAAGACGCTCGCCAGAGGACCGGGTGCGGCAGCCCCGGACCCATCGCCGGAAAGCAGCCGGTGCGCCAGGGCGATCTCCGCGTGGGCCCGCCGCACGAACTCACCGGCCGCCGAGGGCCCCAACTGGGCGATCGTGTACGTGTTGAAGTCGCAGTAGCCGCACCGCGACGTGCACAGCGGCACATGGAGGTACAGGCGAAGCGGCCGCCCGGCCGCCTCTCGCAGCGCCGCCGACGGCAGGCCGGGATCATCCGGTACGCGGCCACGTCCCACCCGGACAGGCTACCCCGACGAGGATCGCCGGCCCACGAGGTGCCCTGCGGCGAAGACTCCCGGTTGCGCTCCCGGCCCGGTGTGCCCCTGTGCGGTACCCTGGAGGGCGTGTCTGCCTCACCACGCCTTGCCGCCGCCGCCCTGGCGGCTGGGCTGATGCTGTCGCTCACCGGGTGTGTGAGGCCCGCTCCGGACCCCCTGCCGGATCTGCCGCCCTACAGTGAGGGCGCGTACACGCCGTCGACCACACACCGGCCCACTACGCCGGCGCCGAAGCCCACGACGACACCCACACGGACGGAGACGACACCGAGCGTCCAGCCGAGCTACCCCATCGTGTCGGCCACGCCCATCCCCGGCTTCCCGACCAACCACACGATCGCCACCGTGAACACCCACATCGCGGCCGGCACCTGGGCGTTCGTCCAGATCCCCAGCTCCACCGGGTCGGCGGAGCTGACCACGGTTGCGATTCGGATGAACGGCCTCTGGGAGGGCGCCCCCGGCTCGCTGGCCGGCCGTCCCTACACCGGGGAGACCGGCCTCGACCTCGCCACGGCGACGCCGTTCTACGTGTCGTGGACGTACGTCGTCACCCAGGGCAACCCGCTCGCGGTCCCGCCGGTCATCGACATGCCGGGCGACGCCGGCCACCTGTACGTCGTGTCGGGGCCGTTCAGCGACCGCGACTGTCCCGACTACACGGCCAAGCTCGACCGGGGCTTCGGGGTCGATGTGCTCAAGTGCTCGGTCACGGCAACCAGCGATGGCGCCTCGATCACCGGGCTCGCCGTCGAGGTCCCCGGCAGCCAGCCCAAGGCCTACTGGTTCTTCGATCCGCCGCCGGCTGCTCCGAAGCCGACCGCGTCCGGCTAGAAGGCCCCGCGACCTGGGTGGGCTTACTTCTTGTCGCGGTCCTCGCCGGTCGTCAGCGCCGCGATGAACGCCTCCTGCGGCACCTCGACGCGTCCGATGGTCTTCATGCGCCGCTTGCCCTCCTTCTGCTTCTCCAGCAGCTTGCGCTTGCGGGTGATGTCGCCGCCGTAGCACTTGGCGAGCACATCCTTGCGCATCGCCCGGATCGTCTCCCGCGCGATCACGCGGGCGCCGATCGCCGCCTGCACGGGCACCTCGAACATCTGCCGCGGGATCAGCTTCTTCAGCTTCGAAGCCATCTCGACGCCGTAACCGTACGCCCGGTCCTTGTGGACGATCGCGCTGAACGCGTCCACCGGCTCGCCGTTGAGCAGGATGTCCACCTTCACCAGGTCGGACAGCTGCTCACCGGCCTCCTCGTAGTCGAGGGACGCGTAGCCCCGGGTGCGGCCCTTCAGCGCGTCGAAGAAATCGAACACGATCTCGGCCAGCGGCATCGTGTACAGCAGCTCGACGCGATCCTCGCTCAGGTACTCCATCCCCGTCTGGACACCGCGCCGCTGCTGGCACAGCTCCATGATCGTGCCGATGAACTCCGCCGGGGCGAGCACCGCGGCCTTCACGACGGGCTCGTACACCTCCGCCACCTTGCCGTCGGGAAACTCGGACGGATTGGTCACCAGGTGCTCCGTGCGGTCGTCGAGGACGACCCGGTACACCACCGACGGCGCCGTGCTGATCAGGTCCAGGCCGAACTCACGCTCCAGCCGCTCCTGCACGATCTCCATGTGGAGCAGGCCGAGAAAGCCGATGCGGAACCCGAAGCCGAGCGCGCCGGACGTCTCCGGGGTGTAGCTCAACGCGGCGTCGTTCAGTTGGAGCTTCTCCAGCGCCTCGCGCAGTTCGGGGAAGTCGTCGCCGTCGATCGGATAGACACCCGCGTACACCATCGGGCGTGGCTGCCGGTAGCCGGACAACGCCTCGTTTGCGCTGCGGGCGGCGCCGGTGACCGTGTCGCCGACACGCGACTGGCGCACATCCTTCACGCCGGTGATCAGGTACCCGACCTCGCCCACCCCGAGCGCCCCCGAGGGCACCTGCTCGGGCGAGATCACCCCCACCTCCAGGACCTCGTGCGTCGCCTGGGTGCTCATCATGAGGATGCGCTCCCGGTGGCTCAGTTCGCCGTCGACCACACGGACGTATGTGACGACGCCGCGGTACGTGTCGTACACCGAATCGAAGATGAGGGCACGGGCAGGCGCGGACGGGTCGCCGACCGGCGGGGGCACCTGGGCGACGATCGCATCCAGCAGTTCCGGGACACCCTCGCCCGTCTTCGCTGAGACGCGCAGCACCTCGGACGCGTCGCAGCCGATGATGCCGGCCAGTTCGAGGGTGTACTTGTCGGGGCTGGCGCTCGGCAGGTCGATCTTGTTCAGGACGGGGATGATGTGCAGGTCGGCCTCGAGGGCCAGATACAGGTTGGCGAGGGTCTGCGCCTCGATGCCCTGTGCCGCATCCACGAGCAGCACGGCCCCCTCGCACGCGGCCAGCGAACGGGACACCTCGTACGTGAAGTCGACGTGGCCCGGCGTGTCGATCATGTTGAGCACGTACCCACGGCCCGCCACCGTCCAGGGCATGCGAACCGCCTGGCTCTTGATGGTGATGCCACGCTCGCGCTCGATGTCCATCCGGTCGAGGTACTGGGCGCGCATGTCACGGTCGGACACGACCCCGGTCAACTGGAGCATCCGGTCGGCGAGCGTCGACTTGCCGTGGTCGATGTGGGCGATGATGCTGAAGTTGCGCAAGACCGCCGGATCGGTGTGGCCGGGCAGGGCTCGTAGCATCAGGTCAACTCACTCGGTGGTCGGTTGTCGGTCCGGAAGGCAGCATCCACCCGCCCGCACCCGGCGGCTGGCACCCCCCATTCTGCCATGCGCCCGTACCCGCGGGTGGTGGCGCACACGGCGACCGCGTTTGTGCCACCGTGACGTCCGCTGGTAACATGGCCGGTTGCCTGTCGTCTGCGTGCTTGCGTGCGGAGCCAGGACCCAGTCGGAACGAGTGAACCAAGAGGACGTCCGTGGCCAACATCAAATCGCAGATGAAGCGCATCAAGACCAACGAGAAGGCGCGCCAGCGCAACAAGGCGGTCAAGAGCGCGCTGCGGACCCATATCCGCGCCGCCCGGCAGGCTGTCGCCGCCGGGGATGCCGACAAGGCGGCCGAACTGGCCAAGGTCGCGACGCGCGCGCTCGACAAGGCCGTCTCCAAGGGTGTCATCCACAAGAACCAGGCCGCCAACCGCAAGTCGGCGGTCGCCTCGGCCGCGGCCGCGCTCGCCGCGAACGCCTGATTCGACTCCCCGGCCGCCATCGGCCGTCCAGCGCTCCTGCCTCGGACTGGGGGACGGGAGCGCTGCTTCATGTCGGCGCCTCGTGTCAACCGCATCAGGCGCTGCGGCGCGCCCGGTCGAGCGCCAGAACAAGCCGCTCCAGAGCGTAATCGGGATCCGTCGCCGCCCCCTTGACCTGCGCGTCGGCTAGGGCGGTGGCCTGGATGGCGACCGCGATTGAGCGGCTGCTCCAGATGCGGGCCTGCACGCTCAGGTCCTTCAGCTTCCACGTCGGAACGCCCACCCGGCGCGCCAGGTCCGCGGGCGCCAGGCGCGACGCGCGCAGGTCGAGGTATCGCCCCAGATTACGCAGGGCCGCCGCGAGCGCGGAGATGATGAGCACCGAGCTGACCCCCGTGGACAGCGCCCAGCGCAGCCGGTCGAGCGCCTGGTCGGTGCGACCGCGCATCACGTCGTCGGCGACGGCGAACCCGGTCACCTCGGCCCGGCCGGCGAAGTAGCGGTTCACCATCGCCACATCGAGCGCGCTGCCCGCCCAGTCGCTGGCCAGTTGTGCGACGGCCGCACTCAGGGCCGCCAGATCGGTCCCCACGGCGTCCACGAGCACCTGCGCGGCGGCGGCGTCCAACCGCACGCCCAACCGCCGGGCCTCCCCGATCACGTACGTCGGTAGCTCCCACGGTTTCACCGGGTCCACCCGCACACGCTGCGTCACGACGCCGGCGACCTTGTCGAGCAGGCCCTTACCGGTGTTGCCGCCGGGATGGGCCACGACGAAGCACAGGTCGTCCCCGGGGTGCCGCGCCGTCTGCACGAGGAGGTCCGCCTGTTCGGGCGGCAGCGCGGTCAGGTCCCGGACGATCACGATGCTGCGCGCCGCGAACAGCGATCCGCCGATCGCTTCGGGCAGGCGTCCCTCGGCAAGTTCCGAAGCGCCCAGGTCGACCAGTTCGGCGTCGGGTACGGCCTGCCGGGCGGCGGTGACGCGCGCGGCGATTTCCCGCTCGATCAGCAGCGGTTCGGGACCGACGACCAGCAGGCTCGTGCCGAAGACGGATTCATCCACGGGTCTATCGTGCCATGGACTCATCGCGCTGGCGGCCCGGCCGTCACGGCGGTGCCCGCTGCGCCCTCACCACCACCTCGGCACCGTGCCGGGCGATCGCCACGGCGCCACGCTCGTCGGTGCGCCAGACGCGCATCCCTGCGCGCTGGAGGGCCGACACCGTGCCGGCAGCCGGGTGGCCGTAGTCGTTGTCAGCGCCCACGCTGATGACCGCGACTGTCGCCGCCCCGGCCGCCAGGAAGTCCGTGTCCTGGCGCGCGGAGCCGTGATGCGGCACCTTCAGGACGTCGGCTGAAAGCCCCGGGGCCGCCGCGAGCGCGGCGGCTTGTTCGGCGGGCTCGGCGTCGCCGCTGAACAGAACCCGCAGGTCGCCCACCTCCACCAGACCGATCGTGCTGGCGTTGTTCGCGCCGGGGTCCTCGCCCTCCCCCGGATCGGTCAGCGTGAACACGGGTCCGGAGACGATCGTGGACCACGTCGCCGGCCCGATGGACAGGCGCTGACCGGCCACGGTGGACGTGAACGGGACACCGGGGAGGATCGCGCGTTCCCGCGCGAGTTCGTCGGCACCCAACCCGGCGCGCACCATGACCTGGCCGATCGCGTACCGGCCGGCCAGGCCGGGCAGCCCACCCGTGTGGTCGGCGTGTTCGTGGGTGAGAACCAGCAGCGGCACCTGACGGATGCCGAGTGAGTCCAGGCAGCGTCGCAGCGCCGCGGGCTCTGGGCCGGTGTCGATGACGAGACCCGACCCCCCGCCGACGCTGACGACGGCCGCGTCGCCCTGTCCCACGTCGCAGAAGACGACCTGCCAATCGGCCGGCCAGCCTGGCGTGGGTGTGGGGACGAGCACGCCGACGACGAGGAGTGTGGCTCCGGCCGCACACGCCCAGGGCCGGGCCAGGAGGCGATCCACGACCTGCGCCAGGCCGAGGCACACGGCGGCCACGACCACCAGTGCGACGGCGGACGCACCGACCGGCAGCGTCGCCCCGGGCAGGCCCGAGCCCGTCTGGGCGATGAGCAGGATCGGCTGGGCACACCATCCGGCCAGCCACCCCACACCGGCTGCCGCCGCCGATGACACCGTCGAGACGAGACAGGCGATCAGACCGAGCACCGTGACCGGCCCGACGAAGGGGGCCGCCGCCAGATTCGCAAACAACCCGACGAGACTCACCTGCCCGTTGAGCGCGGTGACCAACGGTTGGGTGGCGAGTTGGGCGGCCAACGACACGCACAGGCCGCCCGCGAGCACGCGCGGCGCCCAGCGCGACATGATCCGCTGCCATGGCTCGGCCCACCAGATGATTCCCCCAGTGGCCAGGGCGGACAGGGCGAACCCCCACGAGTGGGACATCCAGGGCGACAGGAGGAGGAGCCCGCAGACGGCCAACGACAGCTGGCGTGGGCCACGCCGCGACACGCCACCCGCTCCCGCCGCCACGAGCCCGACGAGCCCCATCGCCGCCGCCCGCAGCACGCTCGGCTCCGCCCGGCACAATGCGACGAACCAGGCGACGCCGAGGATGGCGACGCCACGCAACCACCAGCCGCGCACGTGCGCGGCCTTGGCGATCACCAACACGAAGCCCAGCATCAGCGTGAGGTTGGTGCCGCTGACCGCGACGATGTGGGACAGGTTCGTGGCCCGGAACTGGTCCACGATGCCGGTCGGCAAGGCGGACGTGTCGCCGACGACCACCGATGGGACGAGCCCGGCCTGTTGCGGCGGGCTCAGCCGCATCGCGTCGTGCAAGCCCTGGCGCAGACGGGTCAGAGCACGGTCCAGCGGACCCGGTTCCCCGGTGATCGCGAGGGTACCCGCCTGGCGAAGGCTGACGGCCAGCCCCGACCCCGGGTCGCCCGGCGATGCCTTGGCTGTGACCGCGATGGTCTGCCCCACCGCGAGGGACGGGGCGTCGCTGCGGAGGACCAGCTCGGCTGCGACACGCGCGCGGACCGTCTCACCCCGGGCCTGTGCGCTCCGGAGCCGCACCGGCACGACCGTCTGGGACGGCAGCACACCATGCGCGGCCCAGGTGACCGGGTCGCCGCTGACCGTCGCCTGCACCTCGATGACCGCTCCTTCGCCGGCCCAACGAGCCAGCGGCCCCGTCGCGGTGCTCCACCACGCCAGACCTCCGATCAGGGCGGCCGCCAGGGCGGCGACCGCGCAGGCGACCGCCCACGCCGGACAGCGGCCCCGGCGCCAGGCCGCCAGGGTGCCCACCATGGCAACCACTGCGACAATCGAGGTGACGACAAGCCATGACGGCCCGGACGTCGCCCCCCAGCACCCCGCCCACACGCACGCGGCCACTGGGACGAGCCGCAGGTCGACCGGCTTGTCGCGCCCGGGCTCAGAGGCTGACATAAGGCGCGATCTGGGCGTAGGTTTTCGGGCCGATGCCGCTGATCTCCTGCAGCTCGGCGATGGCCGTGAACCGGCCGTGTTCATCGCGCCACGCCAGGATCTTCCCCGCGGTGACCGGGCCGATGCCGGGCAGCGTCTCGAGCTGCGCCTCGGTGGCGGTGTTCAGGTTGATCGTCGCACCGCCCGCGGACAGGGCGCCCGCCGTCCCGCCGGCGCCCGGCCCGTCCGGAGCGTTGATGCGTCCCTCTGGGGCGTCGACCGTGCCGATGACCACCTGGCAGCCGTCGGCGAGCACAGCCGCCAGGTTCAGTTCGGCCGGGTCCGCCGCGGGAAGCAGCCCGCCGGCCGCCACGAGCGCATCCTCGACGCGGGCGCCGGGCGGGAGCGCGACGACGCCCGGTGAGGCGACGGCCCCGATGACGTGCACCTTGATGAGCGCCGGCGTCGGGGCCAGGGTCGCCGCGGGGGCTGGTGTGCTGGCTGGCGCCTGCGTCACCACGGTGGGTGACGGCACCGACTCGGGCCGTGAGCGCAACGACTGGACGACGGCGAACACGGTCGCGATGGCCAGCACCACAGCGATGACGCCCAGGTGCTCGCGAGCGAACCGGACGGCCCGTGCGGGCATCCCGGAATCATCCACCGTCCGACCGTCGTCGGCGTCGGCGAACGGTGCGCCCACCGCGCGGATCGACACGGCAAGATCATCCCCGCCGGTGTCGGATGGGTGCCCGTCCCAGCCGCCCGGCGCATCGAGATCCACGCCTGTGTCCCCGGACGGTTCAGTCCCCGTCAAGGCGTGGGTGGCCGACCACCCGTCCGGCTCGTCGGCTCCGCGCCACAGCCGGTCACGCTGGGCAACCGTCGCGAGACGGCTGCGGGCGATGTCGGCGGCCTGCGCCCTGCGCACGCGTGCGCGCCGCGCCAGGTCGGCTTCCGTTTCTGATGCCAGTCGTCCCACATCTTCAGTCTGGTGATTTCCGCCGCGCGCGATCGGGCCGCACGCCCGTCCTGTGGACAGATCTTCGACGGGGCGCGCACTGTGGACAACTTGGCGGAGCCGTGGCCCCTGCCGTCACCGCCGGACCTACAACCGGGGGTCGACCGGTTCGGACTCAAGCGCGAGCACCGCGAACACCGCCTCGTGCACCCGCCACAGCGGTTCGCCGGCGACGAGGCGGTCGATCGCCTCCAGGCCGAGCGCGTACTCGCGGAGCGCAAGGGATCGCTTGCGAGCCAGTTGGCGGTCGCGCAGCCGCGCCAGGTTGGCGGGACGACGGTAGTCGGGGCCGTACGTGACGCGTAGATACTCCGGGCCCCGCACCTTGAGGCCGGGCTGAACGAGTCCAGCACGTCCCCGTGCCGGTGTGGCAACGGGCTTGACCACCATGCCCTCCCCGCCGCCGGCCGTGAGGTCCGTCCACCAGCACACGCCCTCATCGCGGGAGTCGGCGTCACCGGTCCTCACCACAAGCGAGGGCGTCGGAATCAGGAGCGGCTCACCGGTCTGGGCGGCCACCAGCCGCTCGGCGACGGCCAGGTGCCAGCGGTGGTCAGCGCCGTACCGGGCCTCCCCGGACGTGGCGAGCACCTGGAATGGTGCGACGCGCACGCCCTCCAGCCCACGGGTTGGCCAGGCGAAACTGGTGACGACGCGCGTGTAGGCCTCAACGTCCTCACCCTGGTCAGACACGTGATCACACAGATCGGCCACCGCGAGACCCCGGGCCGCCACTTGCCGCAGGGCTTCGAGTGACGCGCCGAGGCTGCTCCGCGCGCTCGCACCCACCGCGAGGTACTGACGCCGGATGAGGTCGTCGGCCTTGAGCGACCACGGCAGGATCTCCGCGTCCAGCAGCGCCCAGTCGGCCTCCCATTCCTCCCACAGCCCTGCCGCGGCGATCGCCCCGGCGACGCGTGCCAGCACCTCAGCCTCGACCAACGGCTCGAAGAACGCGCGGCCGAGGCGCGTGTGGATCACGCCACGCCGGGCCGCCCCCAGGAGGCTCACCGCCGCGTCTTCGTCGCGGAAGACCCAGATCACTGCGCGCGACCCCATGTGCTTGCGCTCGCAGATGACCTCGTCGACGCCCTCCCCGCTGAAGTAGTCGAACGCCTCGGCAGGATGCTCCAGGAAGCCGTCGGCCTTGGCCGTCGCCACGGGAGACATCGTCGGCGGCAGATAGGCAAGCAACCGCGGTGAGAGGGCGAACCGGCTCATCACCTCGAGCGCCCCGGCGGCCCGTTCGGCCGGCACAGCGACGCGGCCAAGGTACGCCGTCTCGATGTGGCGCCGTCCCAGCACATCCGTGATATCCAGCATGTCCCCGGCCCGCGTGGATGGGCGCGGCGTCGCTTCGGGCGGAGCGACGAGCGGACGGGCGGGCTCCCAATACACCCGGGCGGCAGGCACGCTGACCAGCTTCCGGCTGGGATAGCGCAGCGCCGTCAGCGTCCCGCCGAACACGCACCCGGTGTCGACGCAGAGCGTGTTGTTCACCCACACCGGTTCCGGCACGGTCGTGTGGCCGTACACGACCATGGCCGATCCGCGGTAGTCGTCGGCCCACGGATACCGCACCGGCAGGCCGTACTCGTCGGACTCGCCGGTCGTGTCCCCGTACAGGGCGAACTCACGGACGCGACGCGATGCTCGCCCCTGGTAGGCCTCCTTCAGGCCGGCGTGGGCGACGACCAGGGCGCCGTCGTCCAGCACGTAGTGGCTGGTCAGCGCCTCGCACCAGGCACGCGCTTCCTCGGTGAACTCCCGTCCCGCCTGCGCGAGCGCGGCCAGCGTCCCGTCCAGCCCGTGCGCCATGGTCATGGTCCCCGGCCCGCCCCGGCGCAGCGCCCTGACGAGTTTGGCCTCGTGGTTTCCTGGAACCGCAAGCGCGTGCCCCCGCCGGGTCATCCCCATCGCCAGGCGCAACACACCCACCACATCCGGGCCCCGGTCGACCAGGTCGCCGAGGAAGATCACGCGTCGTCCCTCCGGGTGGGTCGCGTCACAGGGGCGTCCCGCCTCGTCGCGCTCAACCTCGTACCCCAGCGCGTCGAGCAGGGCCAGCAGCTCGTTCAGGCAGCCGTGCACATCGCCGACGATGTCGAACGGGCCGTGGTCGCTTCGGCGGTTGCTGTACAGCGGCTCGCGCACGATCTCCACCTGGTCGGCATCCTCCTGGCTGTGCAGGACGTGGACACCGCGCAGGCCCTCACGGGCCAGCCCCCGGCGAAGCGCCTGGCGCAGTTGGTCACGCTGTCGGCGGATCGAGCCCTCCGGGACGGCGCGCGCGCCGCGGTGCGCGTTGCGCTCCAGCAGTACGCGCTCGGGCAGATCGAAGACGATGCCGACCGGCAGCACGTCGTGGTCCCTCGCCAGGTTCACAAGGCTCGCCCGGGCCGCCGGCTGTACGCTCGTGGCGTCCACGACGGTGAGCCGGCCCGCGGCCAGGCGCTGGGCGACGATCGTGTTCAGCACCTCGAACGCGGCCGCGTTCACGGACTGATCCGTCTCGTCGTTGCTCACCAGCCCGCGGCAGAAGTCGGCCGAGACCGCCTCGAACGGCGCGAAGTGCGCGCGCGCGAACGTGGTCTTGCCGCTGCCGGAGGCCCCGATCAGCAGCACCAAGCTGAGTTCAGGCAGTGCCACCTCGCGAGCCGTCACGCTCACGGGATCGACAGTGTCATCCCTTGTGGCCACCTCAATCCTCCCTCCGCGTGAACACCGCCATTTGGGTCGGCGCACCCATCTCGGGGTCGTCCTCGCCGACGCCGCAGACCTCGACCTCATAGCCGTAGCGCTCCCCCACCCGGCCCGCCCAGGCGCGAAGCTCGGCGCGCGTCCACTCGAACCGGTGGTCGGGATGCCGCAAGGCTGTGTCCCCAAGGCCGTACGCGGCGTTGTACTCGACGTTTGGCGTTGTCACCACCACAATCCGCGGTGCGGCGGCGCCGAACACGCAACGCTCGAGCGCCTCGTGCCGATCGGGGTCGACGTGTTCGACCACCTCGGCCAACACCAGCGCGTCGAACCCGGAGAGCCGCGTGTCGCGGTACGTGACCGACGACTGCCACAGGTGGAGCCGGTCGCGCCGGCGCTGCGGCATCCGGTCCAGACCCAACACCTGTTCGGCGCGGGCAAGGACGCCGGCCGACACGTCCGTGCCAACCACTTCCGCGAATCGCGCATCGCCCAACAGGTCGGCGCACAGCCTCCCCTCGCCACACCCGACATCGACCACCCGCCAGGCCTGCCGCGCGACCAAGGCGGCGACGATCGCGGCGCGCCGCTGGACGGCCAGGGAAGGCGGCTGGCACGAGACCTCGGCCTCGGCCACCTTGTCCGCGCCGTCTGCCGCGAGCAGCCGGGCCGTAGCATCCTCGACGTAACGCCGCTGGTGGGCCAGGTACCGCTGCATGATCGTCTCGCGCGCCGGGTGGTCCGCCAACCACTCCCCGGCGTGCCGCATCAGCTTGTCGGTCTCCGCCTCGCCGACCCAATAGTGCTTGGCGTCGTCCAGGACCGGGAGCAGCACGTACA
>WQUE01000154.1 GCA_009785885.1 Actinomycetes bacterium | reverse complement strand
GGGGCGCCCTGCGTCAGCAACTGGATCGCGTTGAAGTTGTTGAAGTTGAACGCGAACGAGGCCACGATGAGCGGGGCCACCGAGATGAGCAGCAGCGGCAACACGATGCGGAAGGTCGTCGCCAGGCCGGTCGCGCCGTCGATCTGGGCCGCCTCCTTCACGTCGCCCGGAATCGACTGGAGCGCCCCCGTACAGACGATGAACCAGTACGGGAAGCCCATCCAGAGTTGGACGAGGAACACCGCCAGCTTTGCCAGCGTCGGATCGCCGAACCAGTTGAGGTGGGTGTGGAAGATCTGGTTGATCAGGCCGAAGTCCTTGTTGAAGAAGTTCGACCAGAGCAGCAGCGAGATCATGCCTGGCACGGCGTAGGGCAGCAGCAGGAACGACCGCCACAGCCGGCGCCCCTTGATGCGTTCGTCGTTGAGCGACAGGGCCAGGGCGAAGCCGAGGATGAACGTCAGGGCGACCGAGCCGCCGGCGAAGATGAGGTTCCAACCGAAGGCGCCGAGGAACTCAGCTCGGATGTTGGCATTGGTGACCAGGCGGGCGTAGTTGCTCCAGCCGACGTCCTGCAACCACCGGCGGGCCTCGAAGCAGCCGGTCGGATCGCTCGTGTCGGCGAAGCAGTACGAGTTGCCGACAAGGGCCAACGGGTAGGTCTTGCCGTCGGTGGTGGTCAGCTCGTCCTTGGCGGCGTCGTAGGCGATCGACGGGGAGCCCTCGAACGCCCGCAGGCCCTGCAGCTTGATCGCGGACGCGGTGTCGCCCGGCACGTCGATCACGATCGCCGCCAGGGCCGCGCTGACGGCGTTGGCCTGCTTCAGGTTGAGGATGTCGTAGCCGGGCACCGCGGTGACCCTGCCGCCGGCGACCGTGGCGGTCGCGCCGGTCCACTGGGCGAGCGTCTCGCCGTCCGCGCCCACCCACACGGTGTCGGTGTCGTCGTTGTCCTTCACCAGGAAGAGCGTGAACGGGCCGTGCGTCGTGTCGGCGCCGCTGTGGACGGCGACGGCCACCTCGTACCACGACGACGTCGCGGTGGGCATGACCGAACTCGTGACGATGCCGTCGATGGTCTCCTGCTTGGTGCCGCGCGAGCCGTCCCCGAAGTTGGTGAACGAGTAGCGGACGGTCAAGATGATCGGGATGATCAGGAGGACGCACAGGAACGCCGTGCCCGGGAAGAGATACTTGCCCGGGATGAAGCGTTTGGTGCTGTAGAGCAGGACGAGGCCGGCGATCACGGCGACGAGGACGCCGAGCCACATCCATTTGTGCTGCTGGTAGAGCTGGGGTGCGGCCCAGACACCGGCCGCGAGGACGAGCGCGAGGAAGACGACCTTGACGATCAGGCCGGGGATCGTCGTGTTGCGCATGCGCGGCGCATCAGAGGGCGCGGTGGTGGTGGCGATGGCCATGGGTGGGCTCCCCGGAGATGCCCGGGGGGATGCGCACGCGGCTCATCCCCCCGGACACCCGATGGGTGATCGGTGATCAGCCGACCGCGGTCGCGATCTGCTGGGCGGCGGCGGTCATGGTGCTCGCCGGATCGGCGCCGCCGACGACGGCGGCCTGCGCCTCACCGAGCGGGGTCCACACGGCGTCCATGGCGGGGACGTTGGGCATGGCCTGCGCGTTCTTGGCGATGTCGAGGAACTGCATCAGCATCGGGTCGGACGTCTTGAGCTGGTCGGCGAGCGCCTGCTGTGCCGGCACGCGCGAGTCCTTGTCATTCATCGCCTTGGTGATGGTCGTGTCCTTGAGCAGGTCGGTGAGGAACTGCTGCGCGGCGGTCGCGTTCTTGGCGTTCGAGGCGACGAAGAAGCCCTGCACGCCGAGCGGCGGCTTGGCCGTGCCCATGCCCGCGAAGCCCGGGATCGGGCCCAGGACGACGTTGGCCATGTCCATCGTCGCGTCCTTCATCGTGCCGAGAGCCCACGGGCCCGACACGAGGTAGGCGCACTTGCCCTGGGCGAACAGCTGGATCGAGTTGTTGCCGTCGATCGAGTTCTTCAGCACGCCGGCCTTGGCCAACTCGCTGATCTTCGTCGCGGCCGCGATGCCCCCGGCCGTGCCGACGCCGACGTCCTTCGTGTTGTAGGTGCCGTCGGCGTTGGTGCCGAAGATGTAGCCACCGCCCGAGGTGAACAGCGGCTGCATGTGGTAGGCGTCGCCCTTCTGGCCGACCTGCAGGCACAGCGGGTTCTCCGCCACCTTGCCCCCGACGCCCGCCTTCGCGGCGGCGACCATGTCCTCGATGGTGGCCGGAGCGGTGTTGGCGGTCAGGGTCTTGTTGGCGAACAGGCCGAGCGTCTCGATCGCGTACGGCGCGCCGTAGGTCTGGCCGCCGTACTTCATCGCGTCGATCGCGGTCTGCGACACGCCGGTGGCGCTGATCTGCACCGGCACGATGGAGTTGTTCTGGACCAGCTTGCCGACCCAGTCCTGGGCGCCGATCACGATGTCGGGGCCGTTCTTCGCCTGGTTGGCCGTGACGAAGTTGCCCTGGAGGTTGTCGGCGATCGTCTGGACGACCGCCTTGATGCCCTGGGTCTGCGCCCACGCGGCGAGCGGGGCCTGGAGGGCGTTCGTGCGGTTCTGGTCGGCCCAGATCACCAGGTCGGCGTCACCGCGGGTCGGCATCGGGGTGGCGGTCGAGCTGGAGGACACCGGGGCGCTGCTACTGGTCGATGTCGTGGCGCTGCTCGCCGGAGGTGTGGTGGTCGTGGTGGTACCCGGGCTCGAACTGGAGCAGGCGGTGAGTACGAGCGAGCCCGCCAGGAGGGCGAGGCCGACGGCGAAGGGCTTCTTCATCGATGATCCTTTCGATTGCATCAAGACCAGGCCATCGGGCCGACGGCGTAGTCGAAAATAACTATAGAACAACGGCGAGTCAGGCGCGGGCTTGACCGACGCCGCGGATTAGGCAACAATGATGTTGTGAAAACCGGGACGACGACGGACGGCCAGCGCAACGCCGCCCCGCCACAGTCCGCCGAAACGTCCGAGGCCTCGACGCGGCAGCGCGTCTTCGCCGAGGTCCTCGGGCACGGTCCCGTCACCGCCTCCCAGGTGGCCCGCCGCCTCGGCCTGACCGATCCCGCGATCCGCCGGCACCTCGACGCGCTGGCGGCCGAAGGCCTGGTGTCCAGCCGTGATGCGCTCCAGCGCGGCCCGCGCGGCCGGGGCCGTCCGCCGCAGGCGTACGTCGTGACGGAGGCCGGGCGCGCCCGGTTCCGCAAGGACTACGACCGGCTCGCCCTGTCCGCGTTCGCCGAGCTGATCCGGGCCGTCGGGCCGATGGCGATCGACCGAGTCGCCGCCGCCCACTTCTCCCCGATCGGCGAGGAGTACCGCCGCCGGCTCGCGGCCGACGGCGCCCCGGACCCGCAGGCCGCGGTCGCCGCGCTGGCGGGCGTGCTCGAGGAGGCCGGCTACGCCGCCTCGCTGTCGGCGCTGCCCGGCGCCGAACAGCTGTGCCAGCACCACTGCCCGGTCGCCGACATCGCCCGGGCCTACCCCCAGATCTGCGAGATCGAGACCGAACTGATCGCGTCGCTGCTCGGCTCGCACGTGCAGCGGCTGGCCACGATCGCCCACGGCGACGGGGTCTGCACGACGAACATCCCCGTCCAGAAAATCGAGGTGAGGCGATGAGCACGCCGACGTACAAGTCCGACCTGATCGAGGACGGCGCCCGGGCCTCGTTCGAGACGCTGTCCGCCTACAAGTACGGCTGGCACGATTCCGACGCGGCCGGGGCCACCGCCGAGCGGGGCCTGTCCGAGGCCGTCGTGCGGGGCATCTCGGCGATCAAGGAGGAGCCGGCGTGGATGCTGCGGCGGCGCCTGGACGCGCTGGAGGTGTTCGACCGCAAGCCGCTGCCGACGTGGGGCGCGAACCTGTCCGACATCGACTTCGACCACATCAAGTACTACGTCCGTCCGACCGACCGGCCCGCCACCAGCTGGGACGACCTGCCCGAGGACATCCGGCTGACGTACGACCGGCTGGGCATCCCGGAGGCCGAGAAGGCCCGGCTGGTCGCCGGGGTCGCCGCGCAGTACGAGTCGGAGGTTGTCTACCACAAGATCAACGAGGAGCTGACCCGCCAGGGCGTGATCTTCCTCGACACCGACTCGGCGCTGAAGGAGTACCCGGAGGTCTTCGAGGAGTACTTCGGCACGGTGGTGCCCCCCGGCGACAACAAGTTCGCGGCGCTGAACACGGCCGTGTGGTCGGGCGGATCGTTCGTGTACGTGCCGAAGGGCGTGCACGTGGCGATCCCGCTGCAGGCGTACTTCCGGATCAACACCGAGAACATGGGCCAGTTCGAGCGGACCCTGATCATCGCCGACGAGGGGAGCTACGTGCACTACGTCGAGGGGTGCACGGCCCCGATCTACAGCTCCGACTCGCTGCACTCGGCCGTCGTCGAGATCATCGTGAAGAAGGACGCGCGGGTGCGCTACTCGACGGTGCAGAACTGGTCGACGAACGTGTACAACCTCGTGACGAAGCGCGCCACGTGCGCCGAGGGCGCGACGATGGAGTGGATCGACGGCAACATCGGCGCGAAGACGACGATGAAGTACCCGGCGGTGTGGCTGATGGGGGAGCACGCGAAGGGGGAGACGCTGTCGATCGCGTTCGCCGGCGGGATCCAGTGGCAGGACACCGGCTCGAAGATGATCCACTTCGCCCCGCACACGTCGTCGACGATCATCAGCAAGTCGGTGGCGCGCGGCGGCGGGCGGACGGCGTACCGGGGGCTCGTCCGGGTGCAACCCGGCGCGCACCACTCGCACAGCAACGTGAAGTGCGACGCGCTGCTCGTCGACAACGTGTCGCGCTCGGACACGTACCCCTACCAGGACGTGCGCGAACCGGACGTGTCGATGGCGCACGAGGCGACGGTGTCGCGCGTCAGCGAGGACCAGCTGTTCTACCTGATGAGCCGGGGGTTGAAGGAGGACGAGGCGATGGCGATGATCGTCCGCGGCTTCATCGAGCCGATCGCCAAGGAG
>WQUE01000153.1 GCA_009785885.1 Actinomycetes bacterium | reverse complement strand
TAGGACGCGGGGTCGACATCTGTCACGACCACGATGTGGGAGCGCCGCGTGTCGAGGAACTGCCGCACCAGGAACTTCTGTTCGCCCGCGACCGCCGACATGCGGGCGCTGCTCTTCCAGTGGATGTAGCGCTGGTCGTCCCCCGGAATGTAGTCACGCAGCGCATGAAACGCCAGGTCGGAGGCCGAAATGTCCTGCGTCGTCCACCCTTCGAGGTCGCGGAGGAGCCCCGTCCCGAGCTCGTCGATCGGCACGGTGGCGGGGTGAATGAACAGTTCCAGCGGCGATGCCCAGGCCACCTGCCGCCGGACCAGGCCCAACGGATCGCCTCGCTGCGTCAGAACGGGCCCGACGGACACGACCCCCCGGCGCGATGTGGGGATCGTCACCCAGTCCTCATAGGTCCCGCCGTGGCCCAGCAGCGGCGTCGTGAACCGCGCCGCCGACACGCCGACGGGCACCTCGACGCCGAGCCCGATCACGGGCCAACGCGACAGGTTCGTCACGGTGAAGCGGGCCATCGAGGGATTCCCCACCACGACCCGTTGCGGGGACAGGTCCATGTCCACGGCCAGCCGCATCCGGCCGATCAGGAACAGGGCGGCGAAGGCCACGAGCGCGAGGCACGCCGCGCCGAGCACGGCCGCCTCACGCCACCCCAGCCAGTGGCCGCCGGCCCAGCCCGCCAGCCCCAGAACGAGGACGGTCCAGCCCAGACCCGTGACACATGCGACAACGGGCTTGACGGGACGCCAGAGCCGCACGAGGGCCGGCATCAGCGGACGCGCAAGCCGCGCGCCGGCCTCGGACCGCCCCGGCGTGGACCGGCGCGTCGCCGGGCGCGGCGGAGCGACCCGGAAGGCCTCCGTCACGTCCCCACGAGCACCGCCACCAGCCATCGCGTCACGCCCTCAGCTGCGGCGGGGCCACATCGGCCAGCAGACCGGCGATGACATCGTGCGGGGTCACACCCGCGAACTGCGCCTCGGCCGACAGGATCAACCGGTGCCCCATCACGGGCGTCGCCAGCTCCTTGATGTCGTCGGGGATGACGTACTCGCGCCCGTGCGCCACCGCCCATGTCTTCGCGGCACGAATGAACGCGAGACTGCCCCGCATGGACAGGCCCAACCTCACGTGCGGGTGCGACCGCGACGCCGTGGCGAGCTGGCTGACGTAGCCGAGAATCGCCGGATCGACGTACGTCTCGTTCGCGAACTCGGCCATCTGCGACACCGCCTGGGCGGCGATCACAGGCGTGACGCCGGCGGCCCGGTCGCGGTTCGCCGCCTGCGACAGCAGTTCGACCGCGACCTGGTGGTCCGGATAGCCGACCGAGATCTTCATGAGGAAGCGGTCCAGCTGGGCCTCGGGCAGCCGGTAGGTGCCGGCCTGCTCGATCGGGTTCTGCGTCGCCACCACCATGAACGGCTTGCCGACTTCGTGCTTGACGCCGTCGACGGTGACGGTGTTCTCCTCCATCACCTCCAGCAGGGCGGCCTGCGTCTTGGGCGAGGCCCGGTTGACCTCGTCGGCCAGGACGATCGTCGCGAAGATGGGCCCCTTGTGGAACACGAACGCCTGCGTCCGCTGGTCGTACACGTTCACCCCGGTGAGGTCGGACGGCAGAAGGTCGGGCGTGAACTGGATGCGCGAATGCGTGCCCTGGACGGTATTGGCGATCGCCTTCGCGAGCACGGTCTTGCCAGTGCCCGGATTGTCCTCGACGAGCAGATGACCCTCGGAGAGCAGGCATGTCAGGGCGAGCCCGATCACGTCGTCCTTCCCCCGGATGGCCACGGCGACGTTGTCGACCATCTGGAAGAAGTTGTGCTCGAACCAGCGTGCCTGTTCTGCGGTGATCGGCATGGGTGGATGTCCTCACGTGGTGGTGTCGTCTGTCGGGGTCCTCGTCGGCTCCATTGAACCCAGTCCACGTGGGCGCGCGCAAGGGGGAGAACTCCCCATTGAGGAGAGGGGTGGACATGCGCGACACTGGGAGGACGGTGTGGTGGTGCGCGTCGCGGAATCCCCCGAAAGGCGGTTGCGAGTGAAGTGGAGTGGCTGGCGGACGCTCATTCCGCTCGGGGTCGTGGGCGTCGCGGCGAGCGTTCTGATCGTGTACGCGGTCAACAGCGCGGCGTTCCCCATGAGGGACGTCGACCTCCATGACTCGGGCGTGTGGGTGACCAACAACGCCGCCGACGAGTACGGGCGGATGAACCTGACCGCGGGCGGCCTGGACGGCTACCTGACGCCGGGGGCGACCCGGAGCGGGAACCTGGATGTGTTCCAGGATGGGGCGAGTGTCGTCGCGCGCGATGTGGCCACGGGGCGGTTGATTCCGGTCGACCCCCTGGGCGTGGCGAACGTGATCGACGGTGTCGTGGCGGTGGCGCCCGACGATCCGGTCGCGCTGAGCGCCGGCTCCGTCGCAGCCGTCGATGTGAAGACCGGCAGCCTGCGGGCGACGCGCTACACGCCCGGCGACATCCCCGTCCTGTCCGCGCTCGACCCGGCCATCGACGCGCTCGCGGACCTGGGTAGACCGCCCGCAGACGTGCCGACCGCGAACGCCTCGTCGGTGGCGGTCGGCGTCGATGGCACCATCCACGCCGTGTCGACGTCGGGACAGTCGGCCACGGTTCGGCAGGATGGCGCCTACAGCTTCGGACGGCCCGACGTCGCGGCCATCAGCGGGTCGCTGAAGGGTGTGCGGGCGACGGCCGTGGGCGACCAGTTGGTGTACCTGGACCCGGTGACGGGCGTCGTGTATCTGCCCGGTGGGGCGACGGTCACCTTGCCGGACGGTGCGGGGGCCGTGCCGCAGGCGCCCGGGCCGGCGTCCGCTTCGGTGTTCGTGGCGACCCGGTCGAGCCTGCTGGCCGTGCCGATGGCCGGCGGGAATCCGATCACGCTCGGCAGCGGGGATGCGGGCACCCCCGCCCAACCCGTCGTGGTCGGCGGCTACGTGTATGCGGCGTGGTCGGGCGACCCGGGACGCCTGGTCGCGGCTCCCGCCGACGCCGGCGACGCGGCATTGCCCATCGCCTTGGACCGCAACAAGACCCTCGTCGCACCCGTGTTCCGGGTGAACCACGGCCGGGTCGTCCTGAACGACATGGCGAACGGGCTGGTGTTCGACATGGAGTCGATGCGCAGCCTCGACAACTGGGACCAGGTGCGCACCCCGGACGACTCGGCGAAGGAGCGGACCCGCACGGACCAGCTCCAGGACTCCCAACCGGCGGCCCAGCCCGACCATCTCGGCGCCCGGCCGGGACGGACCACGGTGCTCCACGTGCTGGACAACGACTCCGATCCGGGCGGTAACATCCTCGCGATCACCGCGCTCGACGCGCCGGCCGCGGGCTCGTCCGTGGCGATCTCGGCGGACGCGCAGACCGTCCTTTTCACGGCACCGCCCGATGCGACCACGACCTCGTTCACCTACACCGTGTCGAACGGCACAGGCGAGGCGACCGCGCGGGTCGATGTCGAACTGCGCGCGGACGGCACGAACGAACCGCCGGCGCTGCGCCAGGACTTCACCCCCGTGGTCTACCCGGTTGCCCCCGGCGCCACGACCGCGATCTTCGTGGCACAGGACTGGCGCGATCCGGACGGCGATCCGGTGTCGGTCGCATCGGCGAGCGTCGCCGGAGTCCCGGTGCCGGTGACACCGGAGGGAGCGATCCGCTACACCGCCCCCCGCACCGCCGTGGACTCCCCGGTGACCATCGACTACCTGGTGAGCGACGGCCATGCGGACACACAGGTGGCCGGCACGATCACGGTGCGAATCCCGTCGCCCGGCGACACCCAGGGCATCCCACCCGTCGCGCAGGCGGACATGGTGCGGGCCCGGGCGGGCCAGCCGGTGAGCTTCTTCCCGCTCGCCAACGACATCCCGGGCGTTGACCCACTGGATCCCGCGGCCACGTTGAGCCTGGCTGGTTCGGTCGCCTCGCCGACCGGGCTGGACGTTGTCACCGATCTGGCGAGCGGCATGGTCACGGCCACGGCGAGCGCGGCAGGCACGTACTACCTCGACTACACGGCGGCGTGCGGTGCCGCCGCCTACAGCCCGGGACGCATCCGGATCGACGTGACGGATGCGGGTTCACCGGATCCGATGACGGCGCCGGACCACGTCACGGTGCGCGGCACCGTGCCGGCAACCGTCGACGTCCTGGCCAACGACGCGGACCCGGGTGGGGCCGTGCTGAGCGTCATCGCCGTCCAACCCGAGGACCCGGACCAGGTGGCGGCCGCGGCCGTGTCCGGCCGGTGGATCCGGATCACGCCGCTGAACGCCACGATGTCGCCGAACCCGCAGGTCGTGCACTACACGGCCACGAATGGGCGTGGCGCGTCCGTCCAGGGCGACATCGTGGTGACGCAGCTGTCTCCGCCCGAGCTGGACACGCTGATCCTGGCCGACGACACGGCGACCGTCCGCTCGGGTGATTCGGCCCTCATCGACGTCCTCGCCAACGACGCGTCCCAGTCCGGCAAGACGCTGCTCCTGAGCGAACAGCCCGCCCCCGACCGGCCGGCGGGCGAGCTGCCGGTCGTGGTGGTCGGCGCCTCGGCCACGCCGACGACGACGGGCGCGCAGCCGGCGGGCCGGGCGTTCGTCGTGGGTAACCGCATCCGCTACATCGCCCCACTCGACGTGACCGAGCCGTTCCAGGCCGCCGTCACCTACACGGCAACCACCGCCGATGGCGGTTCGCCGCAGTCGGCGACCCTGATCGTCCGGGTCGTGCCCGAGCCAACCGAGCAGTCCCCCGACGCCCCACCGGCCCCGCTGCCCGTCGAGGCCCGGGGCGTACCGGGGGAGAAGATCACGTTGCCGATCCAGATCTACGGCGTGGATCCGGACGGCGACTCGGTGACCGTGGCCGGGATCACGACCCTGCCGCGGCTGGGACGTGTCACCGCGATCACACCGACCTCGATCACCTACGAGGGCTTCCCCGATGCCGCCAACCTGGGCACCGACACGTTCAACTACCTGGTCACCGACCG
>WQUE01000152.1 GCA_009785885.1 Actinomycetes bacterium | reverse complement strand
CGTGATCACCAGGCGTTGTCCCGTGCGGGCGGACGAGTCGTCGCGCATCTCGGCGATCCCGGTGAGGCGGCCGTTGTTCACCAGTTCGGCGATCTTCTGCGCCAGCGTGTCGGGGTTGCACATGTACGGCAGCTCGGTGGCGACGAGCGTCGTGCGTCCGTGCTTGTCTTCTTCGATGTTCACGACCGCGCGCATGATCACGGAGCCGCGGCCCGTCCGGTACGCGTCCTCGATGCCGTGCCGGCCGACGATCTGGGCGCCGAGCGGGAAGTCCGGGCCCTTCACGCGGGCCATCGCCGCCTCGAGCAGTTCCTCCGGGGTCGCCTCCGGGTGGGCCAGGTACCACTGGACGGCGTCGTTCACCTCACGCAGGTTGTGCGTCGGGATGTTCGTCGCCATGCCGACCGCGATGCCCGTCGACCCGTTGACCAGGAGGTTCGGGAACCGGGCCGGCAGCACCGTCGGCTCGGTCTCGCGGTTGTCGTAGTTCGGGGCGAAGTCGACGGTGTCCGCGTCGATGTCCCGCACCATCTCCATCGCCAGGTTCGCCATGCGGCACTCGGTGTACCGCATCGCGGCCGCCGGGTCGTTGCCCGGCGAGCCGAAGTTGCCCTGGCCTGCGACCAGCGGCGCCCGCATCACCCACGGCTGCGCCAGCCGGACGAGCGTGTCGTAGATCGCCGAGTCGCCATGCGGGTGGTACTTGCCCATCACCTCGCCGACGACGCGCGAGCACTTGTTCCAGCCGCGGTCGGGACGGTAGCCGCCGTCGTACATCGCGTACAGCACGCGCCGGTGCACCGGCTTCAGGCCGTCCCGCACGTCCGGCAGCGCCCGGCCGACGATCACGCTCATCGCGTAGTCGAGGTAGCTCGATGCGACCTCGTGCTGCAGGTCCACCGGCTCGATGCCTCCGGCGTTCCCCGGGGCCGCGATCGTCCCGCCGGGTGCGGTTTCGGCGGCGTCCTCGCGTGTGGCGGCGTCGGACGTCACCGCATCCAGGAGGTCGTCGGCGTTGCCCTGGGGCGCATTCGGATCATCACTCATCGGTTCAGGCCTTCGTCGCGGTGGTTGAGGTGTTGGCTAGGTGATATGGCGTTGTGACGTGGGACGGCACGGGCGCTGGGCACGTGCTCCGGGGTGGCGGAGGGCGCCCGCGCATGATCAAACAGGTCAGATATCAAGGAAACGCACATCCTTGGCGTTGCGCTGGATGAAGTGGCGGCGATCTTCGACGCCCTCGCCCATGAGCAGGGTGAAGATCGCGTCGGCAGCGGCGGCGTCATCGAGGGCGACCTGCAGCAGGCGGCGCCGGTGCGGGTTCATGGTGGTCTCCCACAGATCGGCGGCGTCCATCTCGCCGAGGCCCTTGTACCGCTGGATCGGGTTCACCTGCGGGAGCTTCTTGCCGGCGGCCACACCCTCGTCGCGGAGCTTGTCGCGCTGGTCGTCGTTGTAGGCCAACTCGTGCGGCGCGTTGGACCACCGCAAGCGGAACAAGGGGGGTTGTGCGAGGTAGACGTGCCCAGCCTCGATCAGCGGACGCATGAAGCGGAACAGCAGGGTCAGCAGCAGGGTACGGATGTGGGAGCCGTCGACGTCCGCGTCGGCCATGAGAATGACCTTATGGTAACGCAGCTTGTTGATGTCGAATTCGTCGCCTTCGAGGGTCTCGCTGGCGACGCCGGTGCCGAGGGCGGAGATGATCGCCTCGACCTCCTTGTTGGCGTAGATCTTGTCATTCGACGCCTTCTCGATGTTCAAGATCTTTCCGCGCAGCGGCAGGATCG
This sequence comes from Actinomycetes bacterium, assembly GCA_009785885.1. GTDB lineage: Bacteria > Actinomycetota > Actinomycetes > Propionibacteriales > Propionibacteriaceae > WRGV01. Next base: position 3,288 of record WQUE01000152.1, on the reverse strand, counting down.
CCTGGGTACGGGGATCGCGGCCGCCCTTCGCGGAGCCCCCGGCGGAGTCGCCCTCGACGATGAACAGCTCGCATTCCTCGGGCTTCGTCGAGGAGCAGTCGGCCAGCTTGCCCGGCAACCCCGTTCCCCCCAGCAGACCCTTGCGGTTGCGGGCGATGTCGCGGGCCTTCCGCGCGGCGATGCGCGCCGAGGCGGCGGCCAGGGCTTTCGACACGATGCGCTTGCCGTCGGCCGGGTTGCGCTCCATCCAGTCGCCGAGCCGGTCGTTCACGACGCGCTGGACGAACCCGCGCGCCTCCGTGTTGCCGAGCTTGGTCTTCGTCTGGCCCTCGAACTGCGGCTCGGCGATCTTGATCGACACGACGGCGGTCAGGCCCTCGCGGATGTCGTCGTTGGAGACGCGATCTTCACGCTTCTTGATCAATCCCCAGTTCTCGCCCCACTTGTTGATCGTGCTGGTCAGCGCGGCGCGGAAGCCCTCCTCGTGCGTGCCGCCCTCCTGGGTGTTGATCGTGTTCGCGAACGTGTGGAGGCTGGTGGCGTACGTCGTGTTCCACTGCAGCGCGATCTCCACGCCCATCTTCGCCTCGGCGTTGTGCGCCTCGACGTCGATGATCGGCGTGATCGTCTCGCGCGTCCCCGACAGGAATCGCACGTAGTCGACCAGGCCTTCCTTGTAGAAGAACCGGTCCGTGGACGGGCTGCCGTCCTCGTCGGTGTGGCCTGGACGACGATCGATGATCGTGATCGACAGGCCCTTGTTCAGGAATGCGTACTCACGCAAGCGCATCGCCAGCGTCTCGTAGCTGAAGTTCGTCGTCTCGAAGATCTCCGGCGACGGGAAGAACGTGATCACCGTGCCCGTCGCGTCGGTCGCCTCGCCTTGCTCGACGTCGCCGACGGGCGTGCCCAACTCGAAGGTCTGCTTCCAGCGGTAGCCGTCGCGGGCGACCTCGGCGATCATCGTCGACGACAGCGCGTTCACGACGCTGGACCCGACGCCGTGCAGACCGCCGGACACCTTGTAGCCCCCGTTGCCGAACTTGCCGCCCGCGTGCAGCATCGTCAGAGCGACGGTGAGCGTGCTCACGCCCTCCGTCGGATGCTCGGCGACAGGGATGCCGCGGCCGTTGTCCGTGACCCGGCAGCCGCCCTTCGGCAGCAGCTCGACCGTGATCGTGTCGCAGTAGCCGGCCAGGGCCTCGTCCACGGCGTTGTCGACGATCTCGTACACCAGGTGGTGCAGGCCACGTTCACCGGTCGAGCCGATGTACATGCCGGGACGCTTGCGCACCGCCTCCAGGCCTTCCAACACCTGGATCGATGTCTCGTCGTAGTCGCCCGTGACGGTCAGGTCGGCGGCGTCGTCGCTCAGGTCGTACTCGGGGACGGACGACAGGTCGTCCGCCTCCATCTCGTCGGACGGCACGGGCTGCCCAGCAGGTTGACTCACATCGGCTCCTTGATCAGAACGTTTCGCCATCGCACCCGTCACGCGCCGAGGCGAATGCCCGGCCACCACGCCCAACGGGCGGCTGTGGCCAACGTCCCCATGTTACCAGGCCCGCGGTGTCGTGGCGAGTCCATTCTGCGGCGTTTCGGGGGGGAATGGCCGCTCGCAGGCCCTCCAGGGCCGTTCTGGGGCGAGTGGGCCCGGTTCGGCTACTCCCCCACGGGAGCCAAGCCGTGCCGTCTACCGCGGGCCGGTTCAGGAGGGCTGCGGCGTGGCGACGGGGTCGGACGGGCAGGGAACGACACCGCCCTCACCGGGCCGGGCGCCGCGGTGGAGCGTGATCTCGGAGTGCAGGTTGACGCCGTGCACGGACGTGATCGTCAGGTCGTAGCCCTCCACGGTGCAGGGTCCGTCCGGCATCGAGGTCGTGACAGGGAACAATGCCCAGTTTCGTCCCCACAGCAGGGCGTGGTGAACCATCTCGGACTGGGCGGCCGGCGAGGCGCCGTCGCAGAGCATCAGGGTCTCCGGGCCCTCCGAACCGTAGAACCAGCGGCCGTCGTCGGTCGCGAGGTAGGCGTCGCCGGTGCCGGTGTTGCAGCCCGTCGGAAGCTCCACGCGCGTCCCAGTGAACACGACGTCCCAGTCGAACAGCAGACCGGCGTACTGCGCGCCGCCGACCTGGACGTTCGCCACCGTCCAGGCGCCGACAAGCAACGATGGGTCGGACGACTCCCACGGTTGCGGGGCCAGGCTGCCGAACGCCGGCGGGAACCCAGCGGGTGAGTTGTCGGTCGCGACGCGCAGGAGCACCGTCGTGCCCTCCGCGCTGACCAGGTAGAACGAGCCGAGGATGGACGGGTCGTGGTCGGTGAAGGTCCAGCGGGTCGCGTGGGCGAGCGTGTCGACCAGAACCCGGTAGCTTGTCGCCGCCTCGTCGCCCGGGCAGCGCGCCGCCGTGAGGGCGCCCGGGTCGAACGACCAACTGCCGTCGTCCCCCATCGTGTACGTGCCGGTGCCCTCGACCAGGCAGCGGGGCGTGTCGAAGCCGATCACGCCGTCCTTCATCTGGATCAGGAGCGTCAAGGCGGCCCCGTGGAGGGACAGGGGCATCGGGTCGGTCGAGGTCGGGCCGCCGCGGTAGCCCTCGTACCACGTGAGCAGGCCGTCCGGGGGGACGGGCGCCGACGACACGGGCGCAGGCAGCGATGGGGTCGCCGGGGGGACGCCGATCGGGCCGACGCCCGGACGCAGAACCGTCCCCAGGGCCGTGGCCAGGGCGATCAGCCCGACCAGCCCGGCCAGGATCAGCCACACACCCCGTCCGGGCGAGTCGGCGGTGCCGGCGTCGTGCGGGGGACGCCGCGGCGGGCCGGAGGCGGCGGGATTGGCATCGGCGTTCATCGGTGATCCCCCTTCCTGGGTGATTCCAGTGTGACGCCCTGCGGGACGCGCCGCACCGTCACCGACAACTCCGCCGGGAGGCGCGAGAGGTTACGGCGGCATCCCCGCGAAACGCCCCGCGGACGTGACTCCGCAACGCGTCTTCGGGCAGAATCGGACGCATGACCGGAGCCGCACCGCCCCGGCGCCTTCAGGTGATTGGCGACTCGGGCGTGGGCAAGACGACGTTCGCCCGCCGGGCGGCGGCGCGTCTTGGCTTGCCGCACCTGGAATTGGACGAGGTGTTCTGGGACCGGGACTGGACGTGGCGCGACCTGGATGAGGCGCACACGCGCCTCAGGGCGTTCCTCGCGGGGCCGGGCGCGGACGGCTGGGTGGTCGACGGGAACTGGCAGTCCCGGCGCGGGAACCTCCTCGACGACGCGGACACG
>WQUE01000151.1 GCA_009785885.1 Actinomycetes bacterium | reverse complement strand
CCCGGGCGGTTACGCTGGAAGGCGCACGAGCCCGGTCCGGCGGGGCATCCCCGCCCCGGGCTCATCTGCGGTCGGACGACGTGAGGAGGCACCATGCCGGGGATCGTGATCGTCGGCGCCCAGTGGGGCGACGAGGGCAAGGGCAAGGCGACGGACTGGCTGGGCGACCGGGTGGACTTCTGCGTGCGCTACTCGGGTGGGAACAACGCCGGCCACACGGTGGTCGTCGGCGGGGAGACGTTCACGCTGCACCTGCTGCCGAGCGGCATCCTGAACCCGGGCTGCCGCTGCGTGATCGGCAACGGCGTGGTGATCGACCCGGGCGTGCTGTACGAGGAGCTGGACGGGCTGGCCGCCCGGGGCGTCCACGTGGAGCATCCGCTCGTCTCCGCCGCCGCCCACATCATCACCCCTTATCACCAGACGATCGACAAGGTGACGGAGCGGTTCCTCGGCAAGCGGCGCATCGGGACGACCGGACGTGGCATCGGCCCGGCGTACTCCGACAAGGTGAACCGGGTGGGCGTCCGGGTGCAGGACCTGCTCGACGCGGACCTGCTCGCCGCGAAGGTTGCCGCGTCGCTGGAGAACAAGAACCAGCTGCTCGTGAAGGTGTTCAACCGGCGCCCCATCGAGGCGGGCCCCATCGTCGAGGCGCTGCTGGCGTACGGGGAGCGGCTGCGTCCCCACGTGGTGGACGCCGCCCGCGTCCTGAACGGGGCGCTCGACGCCGGCGAGGTCGTGCTGTTCGAGGGCGCCCAGGCGCACCACCTGGACGTCGACCACGGGACGTACCCGTACGTCACGTCGTCCAACCCGACCGCCGGCGGGGCGTGCACGGGCACGGGCGTCGGCCCGACCCGGATCGACCGCGTCGTCGGCATCGTGAAGGCGTACACGACGCGCGTCGGCGAGGGCCCGTTCCCGACCGAACTGACCGACGCGGACGGGGCGACCCTGCGCGCCCGCGGCAACGAGTACGGGGCGACGACGGGACGGCCGCGCCGCTGCGGCTGGTTCGACCCGCTGGTCGTGCGCCAGGCCGCGATGGTCAATGCGTTCACCGACATCTTCCTGACGAAGCTGGATGTGCTCACCGGGTTCGAACGGATCCCGGTGTGCGTGGGCTACGACGTGCCGGGCCTCGGCCGCGTGGGGGAGTGGCCCCTCACGGAGGCGCAGGTCGAGGCGGCGACGCCGGTGTACGAGGACATCCCCGGGTGGACCGAGGACATCAGCGGCGCCCGCACGTTCGATGAGCTGCCGGACGCCTGCCGGGCGTACGTGCTGCGCCTGGAGGCCCTGTGCGGGACGCGCATCAGCGGCGTGGGCGTCGGCCCGGGCCGCGAGCAGACGATCATCCGCCACGACCTGCTGTGAGTTCACGCCCCGGGGAGCGCGGCGCAGCGGGGCATGCCGGGGGTCCACCAGGGGCGTCCGTCCTCGCCGAAGCCGAACGCCTCGCACCCCAGGCGCGTGACCAGGGCGGACGGTGCCGCGGACCCGTCCCGTCCGAGGGCGAGCGCGGCGGTTGCGAGCGGATCGACCAGGGCCATGTCCTCGCCCACGACCGTGACCGCCGAGTGACGGGGGCGCCAGCCGTCGCCGGGGTGCACGATGTGGGCGCCGCGCTGCGACGTGCCGGACGTGGCCACCGCCAGGCGTTCCCCGTCCGGGACGGTGATCACGGTCGCGAGCACGCCCGGCCGGTACGGGTGCGCCACGCCGACCCGCCAGGGCGTCCCGTCCGCCCGGGTGCCCCGGAGCACGACGTCCCCGCCGCCGTTGAGGCAGTACGCGCCGACGCCCGCCCGTTCCAGCGTCCGGGCGGAGCGCGCCAGCGCCCAGCCCTTCACGAAACCCGTCGGGTCGAACTCACCCTCGTAGTGAGCCGAGAACGCCCCGTCGGTGCGGGCCTCCAGGCGCTCGCACGCGGCGACCGCCTCGACGAGCACGGGGCTGCGGCCCGCGTCGGCGAGACGACCCTCGCGCCACCGGTTCACCTCGCTCCCGGGTGAGAACACGGACAGCCGCGCCTCCAGGTCCCGCCAGTCGGCGATCAGGGCGTCCACGAGCGCGTCCGCGCCCGCCCGGCCGGCCAGCGGGGGCGCGACGAGGGAGAACACCGTGTCCATCGCGGGGACGACCCAGCGGTCGGCGCCGACACGTCCCCACCCGGTGGTCATCGTCCGGCCTGGTCGATCGCCGACTGCAGCGAGCCCCGGTAGCCGGTGGACGTGTACGTCGCGCCGGTGACGGTGTCGACGTCGGCGCTCTGCGCCGCCAGGCCCTCGGCGACCAGCTTCGGGACGGCCCGGGCGTTCAGTGCCTTGCTCGTCGGCGACTCGCTGGGGTACGTCACGACCTGGATGTCGTCGATCCGCCCGCCGCCGACGGTGATCCGCACCTGGACGTCGCCGCGCGGGGTAGTGACGGCCGTCCCGAGGAACGTGCCGTCGTGCAGGGCCACCGGCGTCACGGGGACGGACGGTGCGGCGGGGGTCGCGGCGGGTGTGCCTTGGCAGCCGGCGAGGCCTCCCAGCACCACCGAGCCGACACCCAGCCAGGCCGGCGTCCGCGTACGTCCCATGGGCCCAGCATAGGGGCCGGCGCGTTAGGAAGTGAGTTAAGCCGCGAGTATGCGGCTCAACTCACTTCCTTGGGGCGAGGTTCACCGGCGGACGTAGCTGAGTGCGCGCAGGATCTGCGTGTAGAGGAACACCATCGTGACGATCAGGCCGTACGCCGCGATCCACGACTGGGACGCCGGGGCGCCGATGGCCACCCCGTGCTCGATGAACGTGAAGTCCTGCAGCAGCGAGTACAGCGCCAGGCCGATGCCCACGAGCACCGCGATCCAGGCGAGGAGGTTCACCGGTTCCCCGGCAAACGGGAACAGCCCCAGGTTGATCCCGGCGAGCCGCAGCACGAAGTTCAGCAGGGCGGCGCCGGCGAAGCCGAACAGCGACAGCCGCACGATCTTGCTCATGCGCGGCGTCGAGCGGAACCCGGCGAAGCGGAACCCGACCATCACGGCCCCGGCGGCGAAGAACGTGCCGAGCGCCGCCTGGACGACGATGCCGGGCCAGTACGCCTCGAAGATCTTCGAGATGCCGCCGATGAACACGCCCTCGACGAGGGCATACACCACGACCAGCGTCGGGGCGGCCTCGTGGCGGCGGATCACGAGGAACGGGAACACGATCGACGCCAGGCCGGCGATCATCGCCGCTGGGTACAGCAACTGGGCGGGGATGAACACGTACGACACCCCCGCCGACAGCATCAGCAGCGCCATGAGCAGGGACGTCTTGTTGATCACGTCGTTCAGTGTCATCGTCGCCGGGCGGGCCTCGGCGGGCGGCGCGTAGCCGTAGCCCGCCGGCTGGGCGGCGTAGGCCTGGGCGTAGCCGCCGTACCCGTACGACGGGGCCGCCGGGGTGAACGTGTCGTGGGACAGGACCGGATTGGCCATCGTGACTCTCCTTGGACGATTGGAACCATCATCATGTTAACGACGGCGGGTGCGCGGGGCTTCCCGCGGCGCTGTCGGGCGCCTGTGAGTCTTCCGGGGCCCGAAGTCAGCTGCCGAGCGTCGCGGCGATCTTCTGCTTGGCGGTCTCGACGGTGGACGGGATGGGGATCATCACGTACAGCTTCTGGCCGGCGTACGTGTGCGTGTACTCCGAGCCGTCGGTGCCGTTCACGGCGTACGTCGAGATCTGCCAGTCGGTGCCGGTGGCGAGCTGGGTCTTGGCCAGGCCGGTCATGGTGTCGCGCGGCATGGACGTCTGCATCGAGTTCGACATCGCCGACAGGATCGAGGGGTAGTTCGCGAGCACGGCCGGGTTCTTCGCCTTCGCGATGATCGCCGCGATGATCGCCTGCTGGTCGAGGCCGCGGCCGCGGTCGCCGCCGGCCTGGTGGTGCCGGTCGCGGGCGAACGCGAGCGCCTGGTCGCCGTTCATGTGGTTCATGCCCTTGACGAACGTGTAGCCCTGGGCCGAGAACGCCACCGACGAGTTCACGTCGATGCCGCCGACCGCGTCCACCAGCTTGGTCAGCGAGTCGAAGTTGATGCGTAGGTAGTAATCGATCGTGAGGCCGTACAGGTCCTGCATCGTCTGGACGCTCATGGCGATGCCGTACACGCCCGCGTGCGTCAGCTTGTCCTTCAGGCCGGTCGTGCCGTGCAGTTGCACGTAGTAGTCGCGCGGGGTGTTCACGAGCAGCACCTTGCCGGTGTTCGTGTTCACGACCATCAGCTGGTTCACGTCGCTGCGGGCGACGGTCGCGACGGGGCCGTACGTGTCGATGCCGCTGATGTAGACGACGAACGTGCCGGCCGGGTTGGGCTTGAGAGGTGGGGTCTCCTCCGCTCCGGGGGACGGGATCGTGCCCGGGGTCGGGGTGGGCGGGGTGACGTCCACCTGGATGTCGAAGCTGGCGAGGATCTTCACCGTGTCGTAGAAGTCCGGGCTGTACTCGGCGTACATCCGCAGGTAGTCGTCGATGAGCACGGCGCTGCCGATCGCGCCGCTGCCCAGGTCCGCGGCCAGCGTGGCGTCGTCCGGTTCGGCGGTGAACCCGACGTCGACCAGCCGCAGGACCGCCGTCCGGGCCTGCGCGGCGTTCGGGTCGATGACCAGGTCGCCCATGAGCGTCCCGGTGAGCGCGGACACGTCGGACGGGCCGGTCTTCAGGCCGATGATGTCGTAGTGCACGGTCACGGTGGTGGGCGGGGCCAACGCCTTGATGCCCTTCGAGACGTCGTCGCTGACCTTCGCGACACCCAGGTTCGCGACCATGCCGATCGCGGCGAGCAGCGCCAGCAGCGCGAAGCGGGCCTTGCTCTTCGGCAGGCGCGTGCGCACGAGGCCGTAGCCGATGAGGCCGCACACGACGATGTCCGCGGCGATCGCCGGCGCGAGGTACTTCGTCGGGAACACGCCCAGCCGGTAGGCGAACACGATCCCCGCGACGACGCACACGCCCAGCAGCGCGGCCAAGACGACCTGGGCGACCGGACGGGCGGGGCGGGGCGCATCGTCGTCCCCAGGGGGCTTGGCGGGCCCGGACGGGGGCTCTGCGGGGGCGGACGCG
>WQUE01000150.1 GCA_009785885.1 Actinomycetes bacterium | reverse complement strand
GCCGTTCGGCTCCTCCGACGCCGACCGCGACGCGATCATCGCCCGCTTCAAGAAGGGCCTGGCCGACACGGGCATCGTCTGCGAGATGGTCACCACCAACACGTTCAGCCACCCGCTGTTCAAGGACGGCGGCTTCACCGCGAACGACCGCCGCGTCCGTCGATACGGCCTGCGCAAGATCCTGCGGAACGTCGACCTGGCCGCCGAGCTGGGCGCGTCGACGTTCGTGATGTGGGGCGGCCGCGAGGGCGCCGAGTACGACAGCGCGAAGGACTACTTCGCGGCGCTCGACCGCTACGCCGAGGGCATCGACACGGTCGCGGCGTACATCAAGTCGAAGGGGTACGGCCTGCGCATCGCGCTCGAGCCGAAGCCGAACGAGCCCCGCGGCGACATCCTGCTGCCGACCGTCGGCCACGCGCTGGCGTTCATCGACCGCCTGGAGAACGGGGACATCGTCGGCCTCAACCCCGAGGTCGGCCACGAGCAGATGGCCGTCCTGAACTACACCGTCGCGCTCGCGCAGGCGCTGTGGAGCGGCAAGCTGTTCCACATCGACCTGAACGGCCAGAAGTCGGTGAAGTACGACCAGGACCTGTGCTTCGGCCACGGCGACCTGATGAGCGCGTTCGGCACGGTCGACCTGTTGGAGAACGGCTTCCCGAACGGCGGCCCGATGTACACCGGCCCGCGCCACTTCGACTACAAGCCGTCGCGGACGGAGTCCGAGGAGCAGGGCTGGGACACGGTCAAGGCCAACATGGCGACGTACCTGATGCTCAAGGAGCGGGCGCTCGCGTTCCGCGCCGATCCCGAGGTGCAGGAGGCGATGAAGGCCGCGAAGATCGACGAGCTCGCCGTCCCCACGCTGGCGAAGGGCGAGACCGTCGAGGCGTTCCTGGCGGATCGGTCGGTGTTCGAGGAGGCCGACGTCGACGCGCTCGGCGCCCGCGACGCCGGGTTCGTGCGCCTCAACCAGCTCGCGCTGGAGCACCTGCTCGGCGCCCGTTGATTCGGCCCGAGCGTCATGTCTTCGGCTTCGCTGCACGGTTAAGGCCCGAGTACGGACCCTCACCGTGCAGCGAACGCCAGGGCGCGGGACACAGCGCTCTCACTCACGAGGAGGACTCCCGATGTCGTTGGTCACCGGAATCGACAGCTCGACGCAATCGTGCAAGGTGGTGGTCCGGGACGCCGTGACGGGCGCCCTCGTGCGCTCGGCGCGGGGGTCGCACCCGGACGGGACGGAGGTGCACCCGGACGCCTGGTGGACGGCTCTGTCCGGGGCACTGGCCGAGGCCGACGGTCTGGGGGCGGACGTCGCGGCGATCGCGGTCGGCGGCCAGCAGCACGGCATGGTGTGCCTCGACGCGGACGGGGAGGTGGTGCGTCCCGCGCTGCTGTGGAACGACACGCGCAGCGCGGAGGCGGCGGAGGCCCTGATCGGCGAGCTGGGCCACGGCGATCGCGAGGCCGGCGCGCGTGAATGGGCGCAGGCGTGCGGCTCGGTGCTGGTCGCGTCGATCACGATCACGAAGCTGCGTTGGCTCGCCGAACACGAGCCCGACAACGCAAAACGCGTCGCCGCCGCGTGCCTGCCGCACGACTGGCTCACCTGGCGCCTCGCCGGGCATGGCCCGAAGAGCCAGGGCGGCGACGCGGATCTGACGGCCCTGGTGACGGATCGGTCGGACGCGTCCGGGACCGGTTACTGGTCGCCGTCGACGGGCGAGTACCGCCGCGACCTGCTGAAGCTGGCGTTCGGCCGCGACGACCTCGTGCTCCCGCGGGTGCTCGGGCCGTCCGAGGTGGCCGGCCGGGTGCCGTCCACCGGCGCCCTGATCGGCCCCGGCGCGGGCGACAACGCGGCGGCCGCGCTCGGCCTCGGCCTGGCCGAGGGCGACGTCTGCGTGTCGCTGGGCACGTCCGGGGTGACGAGCGCGATCTGCCCGACGCCCGTGGTCGACCCGTCCGGCCTGGTGAACGGCTTCGCCGATGCCACCGGCGCGTTCCTGCCGCTGGCCTGCACGCTGAACGCCAGCCGCGTGATCGACGCCGCGAAGGACCTCCTCGGAGTGGATTACGACGGCCTCGCCCGGCTGGCCCTGTCGGCTGAACCCGGGGCAGGCGGCCTCGTGCTCGTGCCGTACTTCGAGGGCGAGCGGATGCCGAACAGGCCGCACGCCACGGCGTCCCTGCTCGGGCTCACACTCGCCAACGCGACCCCGGCGAACCTCGCCCGCGCGTGCGTCGAGGGGATGCTGTGCGGCCAGGCCGACGGCTTGGACGCCCTGGTCGCGCTCGGGGTCACCCCGGCCCGTATCTTCCTCATCGGCGGCGGGGCGAAGTCCCCGGCGGTGCGGCAACTCGCCCCCGGTGTGTTCGGCGGCCGGACGGTGATCGTGCCCCCGGAGGGCGAGTACGTCGCGGACGGCGCGGCCCGCCAGGCCGCCTGGGTCGTCTCGGGCGCCAAGCAGCCGCCGGCGTGGGCGATCGAGGGTTCCCAGACGTTCACCGGCACCGCCTCGCCGCTCGTCCGGCAGCAGTACGCCGCCGTCCGGGAGCTCACGTGGGACAACCGGGCCTAGGGAAACACTGATCAACCATGACCCGGCTACGGCGCCCCGGATCGGGCGCTCCGCTGTGTCCGTAGGTCCACTACGAGCACAACATCTGTCCTTGCGGAGCATCCCGCCCGGCACGTCCTCGCTCGGGCCAGCCTTGATCAGTACTTCCGTAGCGATCAGCGACAACCACGACGTAACTTTCGCGAAATTCTCACCCGCGAAGGTCACGCCGGGGCCGCATGGTAACTGATTGGTAACGATGTTTGCCCAAGGATTGACAGGGTTGGCCCCGCGGGTGCACAGTAAGAACGGGCCTAAAGTCAGCGAGAAACTTTCCTGGCCGCAGGGACCCGGACGGACGTGGTGACGTCGATCACGAGGAGGTGATGTTCGCGGGGATGGACTCCGGCGACGGTCGGGCCGACGCCCGGCACAGGCACCCCGGAGCCTACGGAGGTCAACCCAGCCTCAATCGATAGATGCCACGACAGTCCATCGGCGGCACAACCCGGCGGTCAGGCCGGGACCACCCACGCAACACCATCCACATTCATCACCCAAAGACAACCAACCAAACCGAAGGAGTACAGGACATGAGATTGAGGAACGTGGTCATCCTGGCGTCGACCGCGGCGCTGGCCATCGGCCTGGCGGGCTGCTCCAGCACGCCGACATCTACCGCCCCTGCGGCGCCGCCGAGCAGCACCAACGCTGCCCCGCCGTCGACGACCCAGGCGGCGCCCCCGAGCACCAGCGCGGCCCCCGCGCAGGTCACCATGACCTTCTGGCACAACGCCACGCAGGGCAAGGGCTCGGCGTACTGGGAGCAGGCCGTCGCGGCGTTCGAGGCCGCCAACCCGGGCGTCAAGATCAACATCGAGATCGTGCAGAACGAGGATCTGGACGGCAAGCTCCAGGCGGCCATGCAGGCCGACAAGACGCCGGACATCTTCTTCCAGCGCGGTGGCCAGAAGATGGCCGACCAGGTGGCCGCCGGCAAGGTGGCGGACATCACCGCCCTGCTTGACCCGACGATCAAGACGCAGTACGCGGGCAGCCTGGCTCCCATGTACATCGACGGCAAGCTCTACGGCATCCCGACCTCGATGATGCCCGAGGGCTTCTGGTACAGCAAGGACCTGTTCGATGCCGCCGGCGTCAAGGCCGAGGACATCAAGACGATCGACGACCTCATCGCCGCGGGCGCAAAGCTCAAGGCCACCGGCGTGGCCCCGATCTCGCTCGGCGCCAAGGACGCCTGGCCGGCCGCGCACTGGTTCTACCAGTTCGGCCTTCGCCAGTGCTCGCAGGCCGAGGCCCAGGCCATGGTCGCCGGCAAGCCCAACATGGACGATCCGTGCTGGCTGGCCGCGCTGAAGTCGCTGGCCGACTTCCGGGACGCGAAGCTGTTCAACGACGGCTTCCTCACGACCGCCGCCCAGCAGGGCGCCGGCTCGTCCGCGGGCATGGTCGCCAACCACAAGGCCGCCATGGAGCTCATGGGCGCGTGGAACGTCGGTGTCATCGGCAACCTCACACCCGACGGCAACAACCTGAAGGATCTGGGCTTCTTCCCGTTCCCGTCCGTCCCGGGCGGCCAGGGTGATCCGGCGGCGATGATGGCCGGCAACGACGGCTACTCCTGCTCGAACAAGGCGCCGCAGCCGGCGTGCGCGAACTTCCTGAACTTCTTCTCCACGGTGGAGCAGCAGAAGCTCGCCGCGGTGGCGTTCAGCACGATCCCGGGCAACCCGGCCGCTTCCGACGCGGTGGCCGATCCGGCCCAGAAGCAGGCCACCGAGGCGCTCGGCAAGTCGCCGTACACGCTGCTGTGGTTCGACACCGCGCTCGGCCAGAAGGGCAACGAGCTGAACAAGGCCGTCGTGGCCCTGCTCGCCGGCCAGGTCGATCCCGCCGGTGCCCTGGCCCAGATCAAGGCTGCATTGGCCTAGGGTCATGGGCACATCCCAGGTAGCTCTGGCTGCCCCGGGAACTGTGTTCGACGGATCATCCGTGGGTGGCGGCGCGCAGGCGCCGTCACCCACGGCCCGTCGGGCGCACAAGCCGGGCACCTCGGGCTGGCGGGCCAACCTCGAGATCGGGTTGCTCTCCGGGCCCGCCATCATCATCTTCCTCGCGTTCGTCATCGTCCCCGTCTTCGTCGCCCTCTACTACAGCTTCTACAACTGGCAGGGCTGGGGACCGGCCAGGCCGGACCAGTTCGTCGGCTGGAAGAACTACGTGTGGACGCTCACCAACAAGGCCTTCTGGCAGGCCGTCGGGCACAACGGCATCATCATGGTGCTGGGCCTCATCATGCAGGGCCCGCTGGCGGTTCTGGTCGCGCTGCTGCTGAACCAGAAGATGCGGGGCCGCTCGTTGATCCGCGTCCTTGTGTTCGTCCCCTACGTCATCTCCGAGGCGATCGCCGGCATCGGGTTCTTCCTGATGCTCCAAGACAACGGCGCCGTCAACGTCCTGTTCGGCACGAAGATCAGTTGGCTGGCCGACCCCAAGGTGGCGATCTGGACGCTGATGTTCATCCTCAC
>WQUE01000149.1 GCA_009785885.1 Actinomycetes bacterium | reverse complement strand
CGACCATCTCGGCGATCTCCGACACGGACAGCGGCTGCCGGGTGTCACGCAGGATCTGGATGATGTGCGTGCGGCGGCCCCCGTGGTCGGAACCACCCGTGGTGCCGTCATGGACCGACGGCGAAAGGTATGCGGCCACGTTCCCTCCATTCGTCACAATAGAGATGACTCTAGACCACGACGGGCGGCGGCACACGCCCCGCCACGATTTCTTACGCCGACGGCTAGAAGCCCCACGGCATCCCCACGACCCAAAGATCCGTCCGACCTCGGCTCACGTGTCGATGCGTGAACAAGCGAGTCTTCCAGGGATCCGACAAGACTCGGCTCCCGTGTCAGAGTGTGAGCAGGCGCTAGGCGGGTAGCGCCGGATCGGCGACGCCGTGGTCGGGCAGGCGCAGCGGGACGGGGCCGGGGGCGACGTCCTCGGCGAGCCCGAGGACCGCCTTGCACAGGTGCGGCTCGACCTGCGGGGACAGCGCGGAAATGCGGTAGCGGGACCGCAATTCCTCAAGAGAACCGTTGACCATGCCGGCGTGCAACTGGCAGACGACTTCGGGGGAGCGCGCCGCCGTGCGCATGAACGGGCAGTTGTGCAGCAGCAGGTGAGGCTCGGGTTCCGTCACCAGTTCCGGCGCGAACCACAGCGCGTCGAGCTTGTCGACGACGCGCAGGGCGATGTCGTGCTCGTCGAACACCTCGTACGGCGCGGGCCGGGTCGTGAGGTACCGGCCCCACTCGGCCCCGACCTCGGCCATCTCATCCCCGGTATCGGGATACTTGGCGGCGATCGTCGCCGTGAGAATCTCCGCGAGCAGCCGGTACCCCTGCGCCCGCTCGTGCGTCTGGTTCGGCAGCGTGCCGGTGTAGAGGATGCGCCGGCGGCCCGGCGCCTGGCGTGCCTCGGCCTGGCGCACCGCCAACCCGGCGTCGACAAGGGACTCCAAATGGAACCGGGCGGTGTTGACGTGCACGCCGACCATTGCGGCGATGTCGGCCACGGACAGCGGCTCCCGCGCGTCGCGTAGAATCTGGATGATGTGCGTGCGCCGGCCGCCGTGTTCGGTGCCGCCCGTCGTCCCGTCGTACACGGACGGTGATACATGCGACGCCATGGTGCCTCCAAATAAATCTGTGACAAAGCGAGAAGTCGGTCTCATTATACACGGACGGGACCACTGAACCTACTCGTTGTTGTGGCATCAAGTCGCGCCTTGGCCCAATCGACCTTAACCCAGGCCGCATCCCCGGCGCGCAGCCACGCGGACGACACGGGCCGATACCAGCGCGGACCGGCCTTACTGTCCGGGACGGCCACACCGTCCGGGACGAGTCGCACCGCCACGCCGGCCGCCGCGGCGACGACCTCGGCCACACGGACGGGTGCGCCCGGCGGCTCCAGGGCGAGGCTCACGGCCTCCGGGGGGACGAAGCACCGGACGCGACCGGGGCCCGGCACGTGCGGGCCGGGCAGGAGCAGTCCGTCCTCGCAGCGGAAACCGTCCGCCTCCGCGTGGCCTTCCAGCACGGTGATGCCCGTGAGCTCGGCCGCGAACGACGACCGGGGCGCACGGAGAACGCGGTCGGTCGGCCCGGCGTCGGCGAGGCGTCCGTCCTCCAGCACGAGCACATGGTCGGTGAGGGTGAGGATGTCGAGCAGGTCGTGGCTGACGAGGAGCATCGTCGTGCCGCGGGAGGCGAGCAGGCCGGCGAGCGCGGCCCGCAACTCGGCGGCCGCGGTGACGTCGAGCGCGGCGAACGGCTCGTCGAGGAGCAGCAGGGCCGGCTCGACGGCGAGTGCGCGGGCCAGTGCGACGCGCTGGGCCCATCCGGCGGACAGGGCGTGGGACGGACGGTCGGCGAGGCCGTCCAGGCCGAGGCGCGCCATCAGGTCGGCGGCCCGCGCCGCGGCCTGCGCGCGGGGCACCCCGTGGGCGCGGGGCCCGTACTCGACGTTGCCGCGGACGTTGGCATGAACGAAGAGGTGCGGGTCCTGCGACGACGCCACGACGCCCCGGCGGTGGACCGCCACGTGGGTGCCCGGCTCGTCCAGCACGCGGCCTCCGAGCCGGATATGTCCGTCCGATAAGGGAAGATGTCCGGCGAGCAGCTCCAGGAGCGTCGACTTGCCGGCGCCGTTCGGACCGATCAGCCCGACCCGGGCGCCCTCGCGGACCGACAGCGTGACGTCGAGGCTGAAAGCGTCCCGGTGGAAGCGCAGGTCGGCGTCGAGGAAGTCGGTCATGGGCGGCGTCCCCCTGAACGCATCAGCTGCCCGGACGCGGCCAGCAGCACGACGGCGCACACGACGAGCAGCAGCGCGAGCGCAGTCGCGGCGCCCCGGCTCACGCCGGCGCCGTTGAACGCCGCATAGATCGCGAGCGGCATCGTCTGGGTGACCCCGGGCAGGTTCCCGGCGAACAGGGCGGTCGCGCCGAACTCGCCGAGCGCGCGGGCGAAGCTGAGCACGATCCCGGCGCGCAGCGCGGGCGCGAGGGCGGGCAGGGTGACCGTCCAGAACACCCGGGACGGGCTCGCGCCGAGCGACGCGGCGGCGCGGGCGTCACCGGGATCGCGTCCCCGCAGCGCACCCTCGACGCTCACGACGAGGAACGGCAACGCGACGAACGTCTGGGCGATCACGACCGCGGCCGTCGTGAACGGCAGCGCCAGCCCGGTCGCCGAGGCGAGCGGCCCGCCGAGCAGGCCATGCCGCCCGAGCAGCGCCAGCAGCGCCAGCCCGCCGACCAGCGGGGGCAGGACGAGGGGAATCAGCACGATCGCCCGCAGCAGCGACGTGCCGAAACCACGGCCACCTGCCAGCACCAGGGCGAGCGGCACGCCGAGGACGACGCACGCCAGCGTCGCGCACGCGGCCGTCGTCAGCGACAGCCACAGCGCCGAGGCGGCCCCGGCGGAGGTGAGATCCGCACCGAGGTGCCCCCAGTCGGCGCGGACGACCAGCGCCAGCACGGGCAGGCCCGCGACGAGCAGGCCGGCGACGGCCAGCGCGAGCGCCCAGGCGGGCAGCGCCGGGGTGCGTCGTGGGTCGTGCCTGGCGGCCATGGCGCTCAGCCGTCCGCCCCGGGGAACTCGAAACCGGCCGCGGCCAGGGTCGTCCGGCTGCCGAGGACCGCGTCCACGAACGCCGCGGCCCAGGCGGGGTGGGGGGCGCCGGCGAGGACGGCGATGGGGTAGGTCGTGTGGGCCGCGTGCGTCACGGCCGGATCGGGCGGCCACGGGACCGCGGCCAGGGCGCCGGACGCCGCGAGCACGTCCGTACGGTAGACCAGGCCGGCGTCCGCCTCGCCGGCCGCCACCTTGGTGGCGACGGCCAACACGCTCTGCTCCTGGCTCACCGGGTGGACGTCCACGCCGGCCGCGGCGAAGGCGGCCGCCGCGGCCGCGCCGCAGGGCACGGCGGGGGCGCACACGAGCGTCCGGACGTCGGGACGGGCGAGGTCGTCCAGCGTCGCGATGTGCCCCGGGTTGCCGGACGGAACGGCGATGACAAGGTCGTTCGTCGCGAAGATCGTGGGGGTGGCGATCAGGCCGTCGCGGGCCAGGCGGTCCGCGGTCGCGGTGTCGGCGAGGGCGACGACGTCCGCGGGGGCGCCCTGCTCCACCTGCGTCACCAGCGTCGGCGAACCGTCGAACGAGCAGCGCACCCGCACGCCGGGGTGGGCGGCCTCGAAGTCGGCGGCGATGGTCGTGAACGTGCCCGTCAGCGACGCCGCCGCGAGGACGGTGATCGTCGTCGTGGACGCGCGTGCCGGGGACGCCGCGCACCCGGCGAGCAGCGTGAGCGCGAGGGCGCCGGCGAGCACCCCTCGGCCCTGTCCACTCCCGCGCATCCGCCCTCCTCGTCCGGCACCGCAATGACACCACGGGTATTGTGACAATCATGACTCATGATGACAACCTCATGACAGTCGAACGCTACCGCGAACGGCTGCTGGGGCGCCTCGGCGGGTGGCCGCGCACCGAGACCGTGGCCCCCGCGCTCGGACGCGTGCTCGCCTCCGATGTCGTCGCGCGCGTCGACGTGCCCCGGTTCGCGAACGCGGCCATGGACGGCTTCGGGTTCGCGTACGCGGGCAGCGGCGACGCGTACGCGGTCGTCGGGGAGGTGCCCGCCGGGACGTCGTCCGACGCCGCCGTCGGGCCGGGGCAGGCCGTGCGCATCATGACGGGCGCCCCCGTCCCCCCCGGAGTGGACACCGTCGTGCCGCTGGAGGACGCCCGCACCGAGGGGGACGTCGTGCGGTTCGTCCGGGCGCGGCCGGGGCAGCACGTGCGGGCGGCCGGGGAGGACGTCCGGCGCGGGGACGTCGTCGTCCGTGCGGGAACGAGACTGTCGGCCCGGCATCTGGCGGCGTGCGCGGCCGTCGGGGTCGCTGAGGTCATGGTCGCGGTGGCGCCGCGCGTGGGCGTCGTGACCACCGGGGACGAGCTGACCCCGGCGGGCCGGCCACTCGCGCACCTCGTGGCTCAGACTCCGCCGCTTGAGCCGAGTTCTGAGCGTCTCGGGGTCCCCGCGGCGTTGTCCGAGGAGCGCAGCGGGGGAGGGGACGTCGTGGGGCTGGGCGCCGCCGGGATCTTCGACTCCAACGGCCCGTACCTGGCCGCGGCCGTGACGCAGGCGGGAGGCCGGGTCGTGTGGGCGTCCCACTCGGGGGACGACGCGGACGCCTTGCGGACGGCGCTGGACGGTGCCGTGGGCGCCGGGGCGGACCTCGTCCTGGTCAGTGGGGGCGTGTCGGCGGGCGACCGGGACGTGACGCGCGCGCTGCTGGCGGCCGAGGGCGACGGGGAGTTCGTGCGGCTGGCGATGCAGCCGGGCAAGCCACAGGGCTACGGGACGTGGCGGGGCGTGCTCGTCGTCGGCCTGCCGGGCAACCCGGTGAGCACGGCGGCGACGTTCGCGGTGTTCGTCCGTCCCCTGCTGGAAACGATGCTCGGAGCGAGTTCCGCCAGGACGTCCTGGGGCGTCGTCGCGCAGGGCTGGCGCAGCCCGGCCGGGCGCCGCCAGTACATCCCGGTGTCGGTCACGCCGGTGGACGACGCGACGCGCGCGATCCGTCCGGCCACCCCCGGCGGGTCGGGCTCGCACCTGGTGGCGTCCCTCGCGTCGGCCGATGC
>WQUE01000148.1 GCA_009785885.1 Actinomycetes bacterium | reverse complement strand
AACCTGAAGAATCAGGCCCGCACCGCCTGAGCCCGTGCCTGACCCATGCGTCCGGTCGGGGATGACAGACTAGACGCATGGGTCAGGGGCGGTTACGCATCTACCTGGGGGCGGCCCCGGGTGTCGGCAAGACGGTGGCGATGCTGGGCGAGGGCCACCGGCGGCTCGCCCGGGGGACGGACGTCGTCGTGGGCGTGTGCGAGACGCACGACCGCGCGTTCACCCAGTCGCTGCTGGAGGGCCTGGAGGTCGTGCCGCGGCGGCGCCTGGACTACCGCGGCACCGTCCAGGAGGAAATGGACGTCGACGCGATCCTCGACCGGCGCCCGGCGGTGGTCCTCGTCGACGAGCTGGCGCACACCAACGTCCCCGGGTCGCGCCACGAGAAGCGCTACGAGGACGTGCAGGAGCTGCTGGACGCCGGCATCGACGTCATCTCCACGGTGAACATCCAGCACCTGGAGTCGCTGAACGACGCGGTCACCGCGATCACGGGCATCGTCCAACGCGAGACGGTGCCGGACGAGATCGTCCGCGCCGCCGACCAGATCGACCTCGTGGACATGTCGCCGGACGCCCTGCGCCGCCGCATGAGCCACGGCCACATCTACTCCGCCGACCGCATCGACGCGGCCCTGGCGAACTACTTCCGTCCCGGCAACCTGTCGGCGCTGCGCGAACTGGCCCTGCTGTGGATGGCCGACAAGGTGGACGCCGGCCTGGAGGACTACCGGGCCGCCCACGCGATCGCCGGCCCGTGGCCCGTCCGGGAGCGCGTCGTCGTCGCGCTGTCGGGTGCGCCCGGCGGGGAGGCGCTGCTCCGCCGGGGCGCGCGCATCGCCTCGCGGCTGGCCGGCGGGGAGATGATCGCGGCGTACGTCACCCGGTCGGACGGCCTGACGACGGCCCCGGTCGGCACCGTCGCCAAGCTGCAACACGTCACAACCGAGCTTGGTGGCGAGTTCCACACGGTCAGCGGCGACGACCCGACGCGGGCGCTGCTCGACTTCGCCCACGCGGTCAACGCGACGCAGATCCTCGTCGCCGCAGGCGGACGCGGCTGGTGGCAGGGCTTCGCGCAGTCGTTCGCCCGTCAGATCATCGCCGAGGCGGGGGACATCGACGTGCACGTCGTGAACAATCCGTCCGCCGGCGTCGGTTTCCACCGGCGGCGCCTCGCCGGGCTGCCCGCACGGCGGCTGTGGGCGGGCGTTGTGAGCGCGATCGTGATGCCTGTGGTCCTCACGTTCCTGTTGCACCTGGTCCGGGACACGTTCTCGCTGACGACCGACATCCCCATCTACCTGCTCGGCGTCGTCGTCGTGGCGCTCGTCGGCGGCGTTGTGCCGGCGCTGGTCGCGGCGGTGGTGTCATCGCTGCTGCTGAACTGGTTCTTCCTGGCCCCGCTCGGCGCGCTCAAGGTCTACAACCCGGACAACGTCGTCGCCATGGTGGTGTTCGTGCTCGTCGGTGTGCTCGTTTCGACGATCGTGACGACCAACGCGCGCCAGGCCGAGCAGGCGAGCGCGGCGCAGCGCGAGTCGGCCGCGTTGGCCGAACTGTCGCACTCGCTGCTCGGCACGACCGAGCAACTGCCGTTGCTGCTGCACCGGGCCTCCGACCGGTTCGGGGCGACGGGCGCGGCCCTCGTCCGCCGGGCGGCGAGCGGCGCCGCTCCCGAGGTCGTGGCGTCGGTCGGCGACTTCGACCCGTCCGCCCCGGGCGACCGGGAACGTGTGGACGAGCGCTGCGACCTGATCCTGCAGCCGCCGGGCGTGACGACGGCCTCGCGTCGCCTGTTCGCGGCCTGCGCGGCGCACGCGAGCGCGATCGTGCAGCGCGAGGCCCTCGCCAAGGCCGCCGCCGAGACGGACGATGTCGTGCGCGACAACGCCGCGAAGACGGCGCTGCTGTCGGCCGTCTCGCACGATCTCCGCACCCCGCTGTCGGCCATCAAGGCCGCGATCGGCAGCCTGCGCGAGACGGACGTGACCTGGTCGAAGGCCGACCAGGACGAACTGGAGGAGGTCATCGAGGAGTCCGCCGACCGCCTGGCGACCCTGATCGGCAACCTGCTGCACCTGTCCCGGCTGCAGGTCGGCGGCGTCGTCGCGCACCCCGCCCAGGTCGACCTGCGGGACGTTCTGCCGGCCGCCGTCGACGAACTCGCGAAACCCTCGCGGGTCACGTGGAGCGTCGATCCGGACGCGTGTTTCGCCGTCGTCGACCTCGGCCTGCTCGACCGGGTGCTGGGCAACGTCCTGGAGAACGCGGTCCGCCACCAGCCGCCCGACACCCCCGTCACGGTCACGGCCAGCCGCGTCGTCGACCGGGTGGAGATCCGCGTGATCGACATGGGGCCCGGCGTGCCGGATACCGACCTGGAGCGCATCTTCGAGCCGTTCCAGCAGACCGGCGACGTGCCGGACGGCGCTGGGCTCGGGCTCGGCCTCGCCGTGACACGGGGCCTGGCGGAGGCGATGGGGGGACGGGTCACCGCCGAGGCGACGCCGGGCGGTGGGCTGACGCTCGTCGTCGCCCTGCCGACGCGCCTCGGGCAGGCGCTGGGCGGGGAGGGCTGAACCGGTGGCGACGATCCTCGTGGTGGATGACGACCTGGCCCTGCAGCGGACGCTGCGCATCAACCTGCGGGCGCGCGACCACACGGTGCTCGTCGCGGGCAGCGGGCATGCCGCGCTGGCGGCGTTCCGCGACGGCGCGGTCGACCTCGTCATCCTCGACCTGGGGTTGCCCGACGTGAACGGCCTCGCGGTGCTGCGGCGGCTGCGCGTCACGTCCAACGTGCCGGTGATCGTGCTGTCGGCCCGCCAGGACGCCGACGACAAGGTGGAGGCCCTCGACGAGGGCGCGGACGACTACGTCACCAAGCCGTTCAGCATGAGCGAGCTGATGGCCCGCGTCCGCCGGGCGCTGCGCCGCTTCAGCCAGGACGACGGCAGCCCCGCCTCGCTCTCCGCCGACGGGCTTGTCATCGATTTCGAGTCCCACCAGGCCAGTCGCGACGGCGTCGCCGTGCACATGACGCCCATCGAGTGGCGCCTGCTCGCCGAGTTGGCCCGCCACCCGGGGCGGGTCGTCGGCCACGACGACCTGCTGCGCGCCGGTTGGGGGCCGGGCTTCGAACGCGAATCCCACTACCTGCGCGTGTTCGTGAACCAGATCCGGCGCAAGATCGAGGTCGACCCGGCCGCGCCCCGCCACCTGCTCACCGAGGCGGGCCTGGGTTACCGGCTGGTCGCCTGATCAGCGTGTCGTGAGGACGGCGGGATCCAGTCGTTGCAGGCCCGGCACGTCGTCGAACGCCGGATCGGTGGACACGATCGTGGCCAGCCCGTTCGCCAGGGCCGTCGCCGCGTGCACGGCGTCCCGTCCGCGGATCGTGGCCGTGCCGGCGATGAGGTCGAGCGCGCCCTCCAGGACGGTCTCGTCGAACGGCACGACCGTGACGAGCGCCGCCACGTCGCGCGCGTCCGCCACGGCCCGGTCGCGGTCGCCCGTCATGCGCAGACGGTGGTGCACGACCTCCTGGATCATCTCCGTGCTGGCCAGCCCGGAGAGCGAACCGTCCGCCAGCCTCGCCAGCACGGCGCGGCAGGCGTCGCGCTGCGGCCCGGGGGACCCGAGCGCGTAGAGCGGGACGCTGGAGTCGATCAGGACGCGGGGGCTCATGCGATGGCCTCCAGCGCGGTGCGCTCGAAGCCGTCCTTGACGGTGTCCCAGTCGCCCACGGGCGCGTCCCCGGCGCGGGCCAGCAGCCGCCCCAGGGCGGCTTCGCGCGCCGATGCGGGTCGTGACAAGGTACGTTGCACGGACTCCCGGATGATCGAGCCCACCGACCGGTTTTGGGTGCGCGCGAGATCGGCCAGCGCCTCGTACTCCTGCGGGTCGAACAGGACCTGAACGCGTCGCTCCAATATTGGCATGCACATACCCTAACATGTGTAGGTCGCCGGTCGCGCAGGTCGGCGCCGCCGGGCATGTGCGAGACTGTCGACGTGCTCCGGTTCCGCGACCTGTTCGAGCGGCTGTTCGCCGCGCTCGGGCCGCAGGACTGGTGGCCGGCGCGGTCCCGCTTCGAGATGATGGCCGGGGCGGTGCTGACGCAGAACACCGCCTGGCGCAACGTGGAGTCGTCGATCGGACGGCTGCGCGGGGCGGGTTTGCTGGAGGCGTCCTCGCTCGCCGCGGCGGACGCGGACGCGCTGCGGGTCCTGATCAGGCCCAGTGGCTTCA
Source organism: Actinomycetes bacterium (assembly GCA_009785885.1). Classification (GTDB taxonomy): domain Bacteria; phylum Actinomycetota; class Actinomycetes; order Propionibacteriales; family Propionibacteriaceae; genus WRGV01. Next base: position 891 of record WQUE01000148.1, on the reverse strand, counting down.
TGACGGCGAAGGCGGACTCGCTCGTCCGCCTGGCCCGGTGGGCGCTGGCCCACGACATCGAGGTCGCGACATGGGACGATGCCACGCTGCGGGCCTCGCTGCTGGCCCTGCGCGGCGTCGGCCCCGAGACCGCCGACTCCATCGCGCTGTACGCGTACGACCGTCCGCTGTTCGTGTGGGACCGCTACGCCCGCCGTCTGCTGATGCGGGTGGGGTACGAGCCTGGGGCGTCCTACGAGGCGGCGCGGCGTGCTCTTGGGCCGGCGTTCCGCGCGGGCGGTTTCACCCTCGTCGAGTGCCAGGAGTTCCACGGGCTGCTCGTCGAGGCGGGCAAGCGCGTCCGCACCGGCTGGGCCTGGTTCGATGACCTGGCGCGGCAGGTGTGACATGTCGGTCACGACTGCTCGGTCGTTGATGTTCAGGCCGGGCGGTCGGGTTCGCGTCGAACCGGTCATGCAGACTTCTTGCGGTGCCGTGCGACGCCCGTCTTGCGTCTGTAGGTGTGCCAAGCGAGGATGCTCTCCGCCTTCTCCCAACACGAGACGTGCCCGGGTGTGCCTGTCGCGCCCATCCGCGGCCGCCCGGTCGACACAACCCGTCTCGATCGTCGCGCCTGGCGGCCCGTCAGGCGATCGGGCGGGTTTGTGTACCTGAATCGGGCCGTGGCGGCGCTTCGGAGCGACACAAACCGGCAACACCGTCGCGAGCGACCTCGACCGGCACGATCGCGACGGGTTGTGTTGCTCACCGGGGACGATCCTCGTCGCGCGGCGTCACGAACGCCGTGCGGCGGCGGCGCGTCGCAGGATGAGGGCCTGTTCGATGGACGCGAGCAGGTCGCCGGGATGCCGCAACTGGTCGGCGGTGACGTTGATGACCATCCAGCCTTCG
>WQUE01000147.1 GCA_009785885.1 Actinomycetes bacterium | reverse complement strand
GAGCATCGCGGTGGTGGCCGCCGGCAGGCGGGCCGGGAACGTGGACGGGGTGAGCCGTCCGACGGCACGTCCCAGGCGCGACACCGCCGTGAGCGAGCCGGGGGCGGACGCGTGCCCGGGCTCGGCCCGGGTGTCCAGGCGCACGGTCATCACGCCCTTCTCCCCGACTCCGACCATCGCCGCGCGCACCTTCACCCAGGACAGCGGCGCGTCGACGACGGCGCCGCCCTCGTCGAGCACGAGATACGGGGTGATCCCGCGCCCCCTCATGGTCGCGGCGATCGTGGCGACGTCCGGGCCGAACACCTCCTCGCTGCCGCCGATCACCAGGTACACGTCCCGCTGTGGTGAGAATCCGCTTGTCACCAGCGACTCGACGGCCTCGAACAGGCACACGAGGGCGCCCTTGTCGTCCAGCGTTCCCCGGCCCCACACCGACCCGTCGGCGATCACGCCGTCGAACGGCGGGTAGGTCCACGGGTCGGACTCGTCGACCGGGACGACGTCGACATGGGCCATGAGGACGAGCGGCTCACGGAGAGCCGCGTCCGTGCCCGGCCACCGGAACAGCCATCCCCGCGGGGTGATCCGTTCGCACGCGAGCGCCGCGTGGACGGCCGGATACAGCTCGCGCAGGGTGGCCATCGCGCGCTCGAACGGCTCGTCGGTCGCCGCGTCCGCCGACACGGTCGGGATCTTCACCAGGGCCGACAGCCGCTCCGCCGCATTGGATGCCATGCCGCCACTGTAGACGCCGGTCTCCCCCGGCGCCCAGACGAACTCAGGCCTGCCCGGGCGCGCCGACGCACCTCACGCGTCCGTCCAGGAGCACGCGCACGGGGCCGCCGTCCAGCACGCGCAGCGCCGTCTCGGTCGTGCCGTTCCCGGTGCGGGACACGTCCACGCGCAACCGGGCCCCGCGCCAGCGCAGGCCGAACGCCAGGCCGTCCCAGGACGCGGGCAGGACGGGATCGAACGCCAGGTCCCAGTCGTCGCCCGGTTCGGGCAGGCGCAGGCCCGCGAAACCGAGCACGACGACGCTCCAGGTGCCGCCGGCCGACGCGACGTGCAAGCCGTCGACGGTGTTCGCGTGCGTGTTGGCCAGGTCGACCGCCAGCGCGTCCCGGAAGTGGCGCTCCGCCGCGTCCATGCGCCCGACGCGCGCGGCGACGATCGCCTGCGGAATCGCGGACAGCGACGAGTCCCCCGTCGTCAACGGTTCGTAGAAGTCGAAGTCGGCCCGGGCATCCACCGGTGCGAAGTCGGACGGACGCAGCGCGATCGCCATGACCACGTCCGCCTGTTTCAGCACCCGGTGCCGGTAGATGACGAGCGGGTGGTAGTGCAGCAGCAGCGGATGCCGGGTGGGGCCGGGGACGTTCCACGGCGCCTTCGCGAGGAAACCCGCGTCCTGCGGGTGGATGCCGCGGCGTTCGTCGAACGGGACGACGAGCCGGTCGGCCAACCGGCGCCAGGTATCCGCCTCCGGGGCGTCCAGGCCGAGGCGGGCCGCCGCGGCGGGATCGCGGGCCAGCACGTCCTCGGCCGCACGCGCGGCCAGGCGCAGGTGGTGGCGGGCCATCACGTTCGTGTAAACGTTGTCATCGACCAGCACCGAGTACTCGTCCGGGCCGGTGACGCCGTTGAGGTGGGCGCGGCCATCGTCCCCGCCGGAGGCGAGGCTCGCCCACATCCGGGCCGTCTCGGCGAGGATCTCGGCCCCGGCCTCGCCGAGGAAGGCCTCGTCGCCGCTCACCTGGACGTACTGCCCGATCGCGAACGCGATCGCGGCGTTGACGTGGTACGCCGCACTCCCCGCCAGGAAGTACGCCGAGGCCTCCTCGCCGGTGATCGTGCGCCACGGGAAACACGCCCCGGCCAGGCTGAGGTCGCCCGCCCGGCGCCTCGCCGCATCGAGCGTCGCGTGACGGTATTCGAGCAACCCCCGCGCCAGCGCGGGCCGCGTGAAGGCGAGCATGGGTGCCAGGTAGACCTCCGTGTCCCAGAAGTAGTGGCCCGAGTAGCCCGACCCGGTGATCCCTTTCGCGGCGATCCCCCACTCGCCGTGGCAGGCGCTCGCCTGCGCCACCTGGAACAGGTGCCAGCGCAGGGCGACCAGGTCGTCGTCGGCACCGCGGATGGTCAGGTCGGCGTCGTCCCAGTAGCCGTCCAGCCAGGCGCGTTGCCGGGCGGCGACGCCGGCCCACCCGTCGGCCCGGGCCCGGGTGAGGACGGTCCGGGCGTCCTGTTCCAGGGGGTCGTCGGTGGTGCCCGCCGCGTAGACGACGTGCCGGACGATGCTCAGCGGCTCGCCGCGGTGCAGCGTCGTGCCCAGACGATGGGTGGCCGACTCGGGGCCCGTCGCCAGGGTTGCGGTCGGGTCGTCCAGCACGGACAGGGCGACGATGCCGCGGCCCGCACCCGGTGCGTCCAGACGCACCAGGCCGGCCCCGCCCACCGCGCCGGCGGTCGCCGCCGGCGTGGGCACGCCGTCGGCCCGGCGCGGGTCGAGCCCGTCCGGGGCCCCGCGGCGTCCGTCCGGGGCCGCCAAGGGCAGCGCGATGTCGAGGGGTGTGCCGGGCCCCGACCAGGTCAGGGTCAGGCGGGTCGTGCACAGGCCCGCCTCCACGAGGCTGACGATCCGCACGCCCGCGACGACGAGCACCCCGTCAGGGCGGGCGTACGTCGCCTCCCACGTCAGCGTGCCCGCCCGCAGGTCGAGCCGGCGGGTCAGCGTGTCGGGCTCGCCCAGCGCCTCGCCGCCGAGGACAAGCCGGACGGCGGTCGCCTCGGGGGCCGCCTGGATCACCTGGGAGACGCGAGCCATGCCGTAGGCGTCCTCGGGATACTCGATGCGGCCGGTCTCGTAGAAGCCGTTGAGGTACGTGCCGGGCGCCTCGTCCGCGCGCAGGCCGGTCGCGCCCCGGACGCCGAGGCGCCCGTTGGCGAGGCACGTCAGGGAGCAGATCGCGTCCTCGCCGACCGAGTCGGGGGACGCACCGGGCCACGTCAGGCGCCACGTGCCGCCGGCCGCGCACAGCCCGGGCAGGGCGTCCAGGCCGGCGATGACGACGTCGGCGCCACCGGCGAGCAGCGCCTCCCGCATGTCGGCGCGGTCGACCCCGACGACGAGCCCGAAACCGCCGGCCCGTCCGGCGGCCACCCCGGGCACGGCGTCCTCGACCACGGCCGCCCGCGAAGCGTCCACCCCCAGAAGCTCGGCGCCGTACCGGAAGCCGTCCGGGGCCGGCTTGCCGGCCAGGCCCTGCGCGGCGATCGAGCGGCCGTCCACGACAACGTCGAACTCGTCCGCAAGCCCGGCGGCGGCCAGCACACGGCCCGCGTTCGCCGAGCTGGACACGACGCCCAGCCGCACCCCGGCCGCGCGCAGCGCCTCCAGCGTGACCGCCACCTCGGGAAACGGGGCGATCTCCTCAAGCAGGCCGAGCAGGATCGCGTTCTTCGTGTTGCCCAGGGCGCATATCGTGCCGTCCCCCGGAGCATCGTCGGGTCGGCCATACGGCAACGCGATGCCTCGGGAGGCCAGCAGCGCCGCGACGCCGTCGTAGCGCGGCAAGCCGTCGACGAGACCCGTGTAGTCGTCCCGCGTCCACGGCGAGGCGCCGCGGGCCGCCAGGAACGGGGTGAACATCGCACCCCAGGCCCGCTCGTGCAGGATTGCGGTCGGCGTCAAGACGCCGTCCAGGTCGAACAGGACGGCGCTGAGGCCCGCGTATTCCATGGTCGGTTATCCCTTCGTCGCCCCGGCCAGCAACCCGCGGACGAAGAAGCGCTGCAACGCGAAGAACACGATCAGCGGCACGATCAGCGCCAGGAACGTCCCCGCCGCCAGCAGGTACCATTGCTGGCCCCACGTGCCCGACAGATTGCTCAACAGCTTCGTCACCGGCGCATTCTGGCCGCTGGAGAAAACGGTCGCCACCAACAGATCGTTCCAGACCCACAGGAACTGGAAGATGGCATAGCTGGCGATCGTGGGGGCGGCGAGGGGAAGGGCGATGCGGACGAGGATCTGGCCATGGCCGGCGCCGTCGATCTTGGCCGCCTCCATCAGCTCGGTCGGGATCGCCGAGAGCGAGTTGTGCAGCATGAACGTCGCCAGCGGCAACGCCGAAATCGTGTGGGTGATCCAGATCGCCGCGAAACCGTTGCCGAGCGCGTCGGACGTGAGCCCCGGGAAGATCGGCGTCCCCCAAAGCGACAGTCCGCCGCCGTACAGCTTCAGCAGCGGCACCAGGATCATCTGCAGCGGCACGACCTGCAGCGCGAACACGCCGATGAACAGCCAGTCCCGTCCCGGGAAATCCAGCCAGGCGAACGCGTACGCCATGAGCAGCGCGATCGTGATGGGCAGGATGGCCGCCGGGAGGGTGATCGTGAACGAGTTGAGCAGGGACGTGCCGATGGTGATGCCCGACTTGAACGCCAACGCCTGCGTGTAGTTGCTCAGCGTGACGCTGGGATGGGCGAAAAACGTCCACCAGCCGGTCGAGAGGATCTGGTCCGCCGGGCGGAAACTCGACACGAACAGTCCGAGCGTCGGCAGGGTCCAGATCACCGCGAGCACGATCGCGCCGGCGGTCGCCGCCGGGCTGGTCAGGGTCGCGTGCGTGCGGCGCAGCGCCGCCCGGGTGGGCCCCTCGCCGGGCGGGGCGGCACGGTGGACGGGTGACGTGGTGACGGCGCTCATCGTCCGCTCCTCTCGGCGCGCAGGTTCCGCGTGTTGAACACGATGAAGGGGATCATCAGGACGAAGAGGATCAGCGCGAGCGCGGCGGAGTGCCCGGACTGCGGCGGCAACAGCTGGAACTGTTTGACCATCTCGTACCCGAGGACGGTCGTCCCCTGCGCGCCGGCGGTCGTGACGGCAATGATGTCGTACACCTTCAGCGCGGTGATGGAAATCGTCACCCACACCACGATGATCGTCGGGCGGATGCTCGGGATGGTCACGTTCCAGAACCGTTGGAGCGAGGACGCCCCGTCGAGCGCGGCGGCCTCGTTCAGTTCCTCCGGCACGCCCTTGATCGCGGCCGACAGGATCACCATCGCGAAGCCGGTCTGCGCCCACACGAGGATCACGAGCTGCAGCACGATGTTCAGCGGGTGCGTGTTCAGCCAGTTCACCGGCT
>WQUE01000146.1 GCA_009785885.1 Actinomycetes bacterium | reverse complement strand
GTTGAGAACTTCCGCTCGATCCGCGACCGCCAGACGTTGTCGCTCGCCCGCGCGGGCGGCGGCACGGTGAGCCGGGTGACCGCGAATGACGAACTGGCCGGTGGCGATCTCTCGCCGCTGGCGGTCCTCTTCGGTGGCAACGCGTCCGGCAAGTCAACCGTCCTGGACGCGCTCGCCTACGTGCGCTGGGTTGTGCGCTCCTCCGCGCGCCGCGAGGTGGGTGAGCCGCTGCCGACGGAGCCGTTCCTCCTGGATGGGGAGTCGCGGACCTGCCCGTTCTCGACTGAACTCTGGTTCACCGTGGGCGGACGGGAGTTTGGGTACTCGTTCAGCATCGAGGGTGGCCTCGTCAAGACAGAGCAACTCAAGGAGGTCGTGCTGGGTTCAGCCAAGCGATCGGTTCGCACCCTCTTCTCGCGCCACACCGAGGGTGCGAAGGCGCGGATCACCACCAGCACCTACCTGCGTGGCGCCAAGCGCGCCATCATCGCCGCCACTCGCGCCAACTCGCTGTTTCTGTCGAGGGCTGCCCAGGACAACTTCGAGCCGCTCATGGAGGTGTACGGCTGGTTCGCGGATCTTGGTTCGGGCGACGAGCCACCGACAAGACGAGCCCTCACCGGCGACCGCGGAGTGGCGAGGCTGGAGTCGGATCCGGGCTACCAGCCCTGGATCGTCGAACTCCTCCGCCAGGCTGACTTCGGGGTGACCGGGGTGGGTGTGGCCACCCCCGAGTCGCCGCCTCCCGCGGATCTGGTCAGGCTGTTCGCCGATGCGTCCGACACGGAGGATACCGCGCGGGTGACGGAGATGCTCTTTCGCGCCAACCGTCAACCCCGGCTGTGGCACCAGGGCGGTCCAGACGCGGCGGGCTACCCGCTTCCGTGGGGCACGGAGTCGCGTGGAACGCAAAGCCTGTGGAACCTTGCGAGCGATGTGTACGACAGCCTCAAGACCGGTCGGACGCTGGTCGCGGACGAGCTGAGCAGCCTGCACCCGATCCTCGTGCGCGCCATCCTGGAGATGTACCAGTTCCGGCGGTCCAACCCGAAGGGTGCTCAACTGATCTTCACGTCGCATGACATCAGCCTTCTCGGATCCTTCGGCGGCCAGGGGTACGCCCTGGATCGAGACCAGATCTGGTTCACCGAGAAGAGCGCATCCGGCGTGACGACTCTGATACCACTCACCGACTACAGGCCACGCCGAGACGAGGACACCGAGAGGATGTACATCCAGGCACGGTTCGGCGGTGTGCCCTCCATCGGGCAACTCTCCTTGCCATTCGACCGGACGCGGGATGTCTAGGCCATTCCCCCAGGCGGCTCGAAGGCGGCCCCCGACGCGCGATCCCGTCCGGCGTTTCCTCCTCGTGCGAGGGCCAAACCGAGGAAGCCTACTTCCGTCACGTCAACGCACTCCTGCGCGGTGGCGGCGTCACGGTCCAGACCGCGCGCGACAAGCCTTCGCCGGCCGAGGTCGTGGCGGCTGCGCGCCGCTATCGGCTGGGTGACTCACGGCTGGGCCTCGCATCGGATGCCTTCGATGAAGTGTGGGCTGTGTTCGACTGGGATGAGCACGCCGATGAGGTCGCCAGCGCGAGAGGCGCGGCGAGCGACGCTGGCGTCCTCGTTGCCTTGTCGAACCCGTGTTTCGAGGTCTGGCTCCTCTGGCACTTCACGGACTACATGCGGCCGGGCTGCTTCGCTGTCGATGTCGAGCGGGCCCTGCGATCCGTGTGGCCCCAGTATGAGAAGGGGAGGCGTCTTGACGTCGCAAGGCTTGCCCCGGAGCGATGCTCGGAAGCCTCGCTGCGCGCGTCGACAGCCGCTGAGGTTCACGAATCACAAGGCCGGCGCTATCCGGACAACCGTCCGTCGTCGGATGTGCGTGTCCTCGTGGCCCACCTCATCAACGCATGGCGTGATGTGACCGGCGCCAGCGCGATTTGCCCAATCGCTCCGAAGCCATGACGACCTTCCCCGGGTGACCAACGCCTGAGGCCAGATCGGGGTCAGTCCGGTGGTCGCATCGGGCGTTCCACTGCGCGCGCCATGGAGCCATTGCGATACAGGGTCCAGAACTGCCGGCCCGGTCTGGACGCGGCGACACGGTGTATCCGCTTCTCCTGAGCGAGGAACAGGGCAACCATCTCGTCGATCTTGAGGTCCTGACGCGCCAAGGCGAAGATCGGCATCTCGGCCGCGTCGTACCACCAGTGTCGGCGGATGTCGGCGTCCTTGGTCAGGGCCGCGTCGGCATGGGTGTTGCCCCACGCGAGCCAGGTCTCGTCCAGCGTGTTTCGGGCATCGTCCGGAAAGATGTCCTGGATGAGCACGCAGTCCCAGCCGTGCTCGATGAGGTGTGCGGCAACGGCTTTCCCGAGCGACCGATCGATGACGAACCTAGGCGGCGGCTCGGTCATTCGCCTGACTCCAGGCCCTGACCAGGGCGTCGACATCCTCGACGGTCATGTCGTACTCGTGGGCGATGACGTCCAGGGGCTCGCCGGCGTACCACAGCCCGATGATGGCGCTGATGGGGGCGTTGGACGGAGCGACGGACGGCCGCCCCCAGCCGAAGCGCGGGTCGAGGTAGACGTTGCCGAACCTGGCGAGCCGCAGGCGCTTGGGGTCCTGCCCCGACCATTCGATGCACTCGTGGAAGCCGCTCACCGTCTCCCGGATGGCCTGTTGGTGATCCTGGGCCCGGAAGAGTTCGCCGCCGGCCTCGATGAAGATCTCGACGCCGTCGTCATGGCCGATGCCCGGCCGAGCCAGCCCGTAGTCGTCGTGGAACCAGCGCCGGGCGCCGTCGGCCGCCTCCTCGATGTGTCGGCGCGTGAAGCCGAGGTCCCGGAGTTGGCGGAGGACATAGGCCTCGACCACCGCAACGAAGGGAAGCGTCGGCCACCCGCGCCTGGTGTCGTCGACCGAATGGATGACGGCGGAACGCTTCCACTGGGCGAGCGTGGACTGGGGGATGTCGAGGTATGTTGCGGCGTTCGCCACGTTCAGCATGGGGTCGGTGTAGATGTTCACGATGCCGCGCCTCCTTGGTCCAGCATATCGAACGACGACGTGGCCGAGTGGGGTCCGCCGCCGTGTCGTTCCCCGATCGGATCGAAACGCGCGAGCGACACGCTGCGACGAGGTCGAACACTAGTTCGAGTGTAGTGCGGAGTGCCGGCGATGCCCACGTGATCCCCGGAACCCGGGTGACCTCCAACCCCAGCCCACCCTGCAAGGAGCCGTCATGGTAGGCTTACTCACGCACGGACGTAAGGAGATGGGATGAGCAGCATTGCTACGGTGACGTCGAAAGGCCAGGTGACCCTGCCGGTGGAGGTGCGGCGCGCGCTGGGCATCGACGCGGGTGACCGGCTGACGTTCACGGTGCTTGACGACCACATGGTGGTGCGCGCGGCACCGGACTTCCTGGCCCTGGCCGGCAGCATCCCGGTGCCACCGGAGGTGGCCGATCTGTCGTGGGGCAAGATCAGAGACATCGCGTATCGCGCGGGCAACCGCTCATGACCGTCATCCTCGACACCAACGTGATCGTGCGTCACCTGACCCAGCAGCCACCTGACCAGGGAGCGGCGGCCAGCCGGTACCTGGCTACGGCAGACTCGCTGCTGCTCACTGACGTGATCGTGGCCGAGACGGTCCATGTGCTGCACTCGGTGTACCAGGCCCCGGCCAGCGCCATCGTCTTGTCGCTGCGCGCCCTGATGGCCATGCGGTCCGTGGAGGTGGAGCGGGGGCGCGTGGTCCGCCGCGCGGTTGACCTCTACGAGACCGAACACATGGACTTCACCGATGCGTACCTCGTGGCTGTGGCCGAGGCGGGGGGTATCGGTCAGATCGCCTCGTTCGACCACGGCATCGATAAGGCAATGCGCAAGGCGTCACCCGTCACCCGCCTGGATCCGTTGACCGGGCGGGCGTCCTGACGCCCCTCGCCGAGTCGGTGGTCGAGGAGGCCTCACTGGGCTGGTCCGCCGAACTGGGCCAGGGGGTTGCGTACGAGGTCATGTCCTTATGTCCTTATCATTGGGACAGGACGAGGCGCGAGGGAGCGCTCGCCACAGGAGGACCGTCGGCCAGCCGACCAGGTGAGATCAGGACGGCCCAGCCCGAGAGCGCGCGCGGGCGCGCTAGTGAGAAGATCGGCGTAGGATTTTCTCACTAAGCTCGGCGGAAGGACCTGATGGCGACAGCGTGGCCACGATGTTCGCCGGCGCGGGTGGCGGCTCGGGCACCACCACGTACGCCGAGAACATCGGCGTCATGGCGGCGACCCGCATCTACTCCACGGCCGTCTACTGGGTGGCCGCCGCCACCGCGCTGCTGCTGTCGCTATGCCCCAAGTTCGGCGAGCTGATCGCCACCATCCCGGCGGGCGTGCTCGGCGGCGCGGGCACGGTGTTGTACGGCATGATCGGGCTGCTGGGCGCCCGGATCTGGATCGAGAACCGCGTCGACTTCGGCAACTCGGTCAACCTGCTGACCGCCGCCGTCGCCCTCATCGCCGGCATCGCCAACTTCACCTTCGCGAACGGCAACATCGGCGGCATCACCGTGGGCGCCTTCGCGGCGATCATCATCTACCACATCATGCGCTGGATCGCCAAGCGGTGCGGCACCTTCGGTGACGATCTCACCGCCTCCCCCGCCTCCGTTGGGGCCGACGGCCTGGAGCAGGCCGACCCCGACCAGTGACGCCACCCCGCTCCGGGGCGAGACTCCGCCCGCGCTAGACTGCGGTCATGCGTGGCGGCGGAGGCTGGCGGCCGAGGGCGATCGGGGCGCTCGCCGCAGCCCTGGGCCTTCTCGCGGCCGGGTGCGCGGCCGGGCACGAAACGATCCCCGAGACGCCCCGTCCCACAACGGTCGCGACCGCCTCGTCCGTGGCACCGGTGCTACCCGTGGCGCCCACCGCCACACCGATGCCGACCCCGTCGGTCACCCCCTCGCCCACGCTCGACCGCAGCCGCTACGCCATGACCCTCACCCTCGACCCGGCGGCCAAGCGCCTGTCCGGCACGGTCGAGGTCACGCTGCGGAACACCTCGACGACACCGTGGCCGGCGGTGTGCTTCCGGGACTGGGCGGCCTCGGTGCTGGCCCTCTTCGGCCCCCCGGGCCTGGTCAGCGGTGTCTCGGCGGCGACGGACGCCGCCTCCGG
>WQUE01000145.1 GCA_009785885.1 Actinomycetes bacterium | reverse complement strand
TGGCCTCCCTCGGCGTGATCGCCGGGACCTTGATCGTCACCGCCGCCGCGAGCCTCATCCGGTCCGCTCGCACGCGGCACCGGCTGGCCGTCGTGGCCCAGTGAGGCTGGTCAGGCAGGAACCTGCCGGCGATGTGGTTCAGCTGTACACCGGCAGGACGGGCAGGTGCTGGGCGCCGAAGGACGTCGGGTGGGCCCGGCCGGTGAGCCAGCACAGCAGGTCGGCGTCGGCGGCGACGGCCTTGACGCGGTGGTGCCCGCTGCCGATGCGGGCCCGGGTGCCGGAGGCGGCGACGAGTTCGACGGCAGGGTAGCGGGTGTCGCCGGCGAGCCAGAACGTCGTCCACTTCAGCAGCCAGGTCGCGCACGCGCCGCCGATCTGATTGCTGTCGAAGCCGCAGTCTAGGTCGAGGTGGTGGAGGATCAGTTCGGCGAGCCGGGCGAGCGGCACGAGGTCAGCCCGGACGGGTTGCCCCGGCCACAGGATCACGGGTGTCCCCGCCAGATCGGCCAGGCGCGAGAACTCGTCGAGGAGCCGCCCCGCGCTCGCGTCCAGGTCGGTCTGGATGTCGAGGGCGCTGCGCTGGGCGCCCCGCTCGATGTCCTCCCAGCGGGACAGCCCGTCGCCGTACAGCGGCGCCGACTGGCCCCGTCGCACACCCTCGATCAGGTCGACCAGCGCGTCGGCGCCGCGCGCCAGGTGGGTGGCGACGTGGGCGCGGGTCCAGCCGGGCAGACGGCTGGGCCGGTGCCAGTCGTCCTCGTCCAGCGCGATCGTCGAACCGAGGAGCGATTGGGTGGCGTTCAGCAGGCCGTCGCGGACGGCGTCGAGGTCGTGCGGGAGGGACGCCTGGCTGGCAAGGCTTTTCGCCATGGCCGTCCCCTTCCGCCGCGTTGCGTGCCTGTCCAGTCCAGCACGTCGCGGCGCGCATGTCCAGCCGGTCCGCGAATTCGGGCGCGAATGCGCCCGGCCGGAGTGACGGTGGGGCCATCTACCATGAAGGGCGTGAAGGACAGACTGGTCATCCGGGGGGCGCACGAGCACAACCTGAAGAATGTCTCGTTGTCGTTGCCGCGTGAGGCGATGATCGTGTTCACCGGCCTGTCCGGTTCCGGCAAGTCGAGCCTTGCGTTCGACACGATCTTCGCCGAGGGCCAGCGTCGCTACGTCGAGTCGCTGTCGGCGTACGCCCGCCAGTTCCTGGGCCAGATGGACAAGCCGGCGGTCGATTTCGTCGAGGGGCTGAGCCCGGCGGTGTCGATCGACCAGAAGAGCACGAGCCGCAATCCGCGCTCGACCGTGGGCACGATCACCGAGATCTACGATTACCTGCGCCTGCTGTATGCCCGCATCGGCGTGCCCCACTGTCAGCTGTGCGGCGAGCCCATCGACAAGCAGACGCCGCAGCAGATCGTCGACCAGCTGATGGCGCTCGGCGAGGGCACGCGGTTCCAGGTGCTCGCCCCGGTCGTGCGCGGACGCAAGGGCGAGTACGTCGACCTGTTCCGCCAGCTGAGCGGCGACGGCTACGCGCGCGCCCGGGTGGACGGCGTCGTCTACCCGTTGACCGAGCCGCCGGCGCTCGACAAGCAGCGCAAGCACGACGTGGACGTCGTCGTCGACCGTCTCGTGCTGAAGGACGGCGTGCAGGCCCGCCTGACCGATTCCGTCGAGACGGCGCTGAACCTGGCCGGTGGCCTCGTCGCCATCGACTTCGTCGACCGCCCGGAGAAGGATCCCACCCGGGAGCGCCGCTTCTCCGAGCGCCTGGCCTGCCCGAACGGGCACGACGTCGCGATCGACGAGCTGGAGCCCCGCCAGTTCTCGTTCAACGGGCCGTGGGGCGCGTGCCCGGCGTGCGCCGGCCTGGGGACGACGCTGGAGGTCGACCCGGACCTGGTCGTGCCCGACGTGACGAAGTCGCTCGAGGCGGCGGCGATCGCGCCGTGGTCGACGCCGATGATGGCCGGGTACTGGCTGCGGGTGCTGCGGGGTCTCGCCGACGCGGAGGGCTTCTCGGTGGGCACGCCGTGGGAGCGGCTGCCCGAGAAGGCGCGCAAGCTCGTGCTGTACGGCTATCCGGACAACGTGCAGGTCAGCTACCGGAACCGCTTCGGCCGCACGCGCTCGTACACGCAACGGTTCGAGGGGGTCGTCAGCTACATCCGTCGCCACCACGACGAGGCCGCCACCGACTCCGCGCGGGAACGCTGGGGCGGCTACATGCGGGAGATCCCGTGCTCGGCGTGCCGCGGCGACCGGCTGAAGCCGTCCTCGCTGGCGGTCACGGTCGGCGAGTCGAACATCGCCGAGCTGACATCCCGCTCGATCGCCGGCGTCAGCGAGTATCTCGACGCGCTCGTCCTCACCCCCCGCCAGGCCGCGATCGCCCAGCGCGTCGTGAAGGAGATCCAGGAGCGGCTGCATTTCCTGCTGGACGTCGGCCTGGACTATCTCACCTTGTCGCGCAACGCCGGGTCGCTGTCGGGCGGCGAGGCGCAGCGCATCCGGCTCGCCACGCAGATCGGGTCGGGCCTGACCGGGGTGCTGTACGTGCTCGATGAGCCGAGCATCGGCCTGCACCAGCGCGACAACCACCGGCTGATCGAGACGCTGACGCGGCTGCGCGACCTCGGCAACACGCTGATCGTCGTGGAACACGACGAGGACACGATCCGGGCGGCCGACTGGATCGTCGACATCGGCCCGGGCGCCGGCGAGCACGGCGGGGAGATCGTCGTGAACGGCACCCTGGACGATCTGCTGGCCGAGCCCCGCTCGCTGACCGGCGCCTACCTGGCCCGCCGCCGGTCCATTCCGCTGCCGGCGCAGCGCCGGGCGGGCAGCGGCGAGCGGGTGAGCGTGATCGGCGCGACCGAGCACAACCTGCAGGGCGTGGACGTGGACTTCCCCCTGGGGGTGTTCATCGCCGTCACGGGCGTGTCCGGCTCGGGCAAGTCGACGCTGGTGAACCAGATCCTGTACACGGCGCTGGCGCAGCGGCTGTATGGCGCGAAGGTCGTCCCGGGCCGCCACCGCACGATCGCCGGGGCGGCGAACATCGACAAGGTGATCCACGTCGACCAGTCGCCGATCGGACGCACGCCGCGCAGCAACCCGGCGACGTACACCGGCGTGTTCGACAAGATCCGGGCGCTGTTCGCGGCGACGCCCGAGGCGAAGGCGCGCGGCTACCTGCCGGGCCGGTTCAGTTTCAACGTGCGCGGCGGCCGCTGCGAGAACTGCACGGGCGACGGCACGATCAAGATCGAGATGAACTTCCTGCCGGACGTGTACGTGCCGTGCGAGGTGTGCCACGGGGCGCGCTACAACCGCGAGACGCTGGAGGTCCACTACAAGGGCAAGAACATCGCCGAGGTGCTCGACATGCCGATCGAGGAGGCGGCCGAATTCTTCGCGCCGATCCAGGCGATCGCCCGCCACCTGAGGACGCTGAACGAGGTGGGCCTCGGCTACGTCCGGCTGGGCCAGCCCGCCACGACACTGTCCGGCGGCGAGGCGCAGCGCGTCAAACTGGCCTCCGAGCTGCAGAAACGCTCCACGGGCCGCACCATGTACGTCCTCGACGAGCCGACCACGGGTCTCCACTTCGACGACATCCGCAAGCTGCTCGACGTCCTGCAGCGCCTCGTCGACGCGGGCAACACGGTCGTGGTGATCGAGCACAACCTCGACGTGATCAAGACCGCCGACTGGGTGATCGACCTCGGCCCGGAGGGTGGCTCGCGCGGCGGACAGGTGATCGCCGAGGGCACCCCGGAGGACGTCGCCGCGTGCCCGGCGTCGTACACCGGCCAGTTCCTCGCGCCGCTGCTTGCGGCCCACCCGGCCGTGCCCGCCCAGCCGTCCCTCGTCGCGGCGGGGTGAGGCGCGCATGGCCGATCCCGCGACGTACCGTCCGGCCCCGGGGACGATCCCGCTCGACCCGGGCGTGTACCGCTTCCTGGACGTCCGCGGCCAGGTCGTCTACGTCGGCAAGGCCAAGAACCTGCGGCAGCGTCTGACCAGCTACTTCGCCGATCTGGCGAGCCTCCACCCGCGCACCCAGGCGATGGTGACGAGCGCCGCCCGCGTCGAGTGGACGGTCGTGCGCAACGAGCTGGAGTCGCTGCAGCTGGAGTACACCTGGATCAAGCAGTACGACCCGCGGTTCAACATCAAGTACCGGGACGACAAGAGCTACCCCTGGCTCGCGGTGACGTGGAGCGAGGAGTTCCCGCGCGTGTTCGTCGGCCGGGGGGCGAAACGGAAGGGCTGGCGCTACTTCGGCCCGTTCGGCCAGGCGTGGGCGATCCGCGACACCGTCGACCTGCTGCTGCGCGTGTTCCCGATGCGGTCGTGCAGCGCCGGCGTGTTCAAGGCCGCCCACGCTTCCGGACGGCCGTGCCTGCTCGGCTACATCGGCAAGTGCGCCGCCCCCTGCGTCGGGCGCGTCGGACCGGACGAGCACCGGGCGATCGCCGCCGACTTCTGCTCGTTCATGGCGGGCCACTCCTCAGCGCTGGAGCGGCGCCTGACCGCCGAGATGCGCATCGCCGCGACGAATGAGAACTTCGAGCAGGCCGCGGTGCTGCGCGACGCGCTGGAGGCGCTGCGGCAGGCGAGCGAGCGCAACGCGATCGTGCTCGGGGACGGCGCGAACGCCGACCTGGTCGCCCTTGCCACCGACCCGCTGGAGGTCGCCGTGCAGATTTTCCACGTCCGATCGGGACGGGTCGCGGGGGAGCGCGGCTGGGTCGCCGACCGGACGGACGACGCCGACACCGCCGAGCTGGTCGAGTCGTTCCTGCTGCAGCTGTACGCCGAGGGGGCGGGCGACGACGCGGCGGGGGCGGGCATCCCGCCGGAGATCCTCGTGCCGGTGCGTCCCGAGTCGGGCGACGTGTTCGAGGAGCTGCTGAGCGAACGGCGCGGGGCCCGCGTCAGCGTGCGCGTGCCCCAGCGCGGCGACAAGGCGGCCCTGCTGGAGACCGTCGCCCGCAACGCGGCCCAGACGCTGGCCCAGCACAAGCAGAAGCGTGCCGCCGACCTGACCCACCGCGGCCAGGCCCTCGCGGAGCTGCAGGAGGCGCTCGGCCTGGACGAGGCGCCGCTGCGCATCGAGTGCTACGACATCAGCCACACCCAGGGGACGAACGTCGTCGGCTCGATGGTCGTGTTCGAGGACGGCCTG
>WQUE01000144.1 GCA_009785885.1 Actinomycetes bacterium | reverse complement strand
GGAGGTCAGTTCGCACGCCCTGGCGCTCCACCGGGTCGACGGCACCCGCTTCGACGTCGCCGGGTTCACCAACCTCGGCCGCGACCACCTCGACTTCCACAGCACCATGGAGGCCTACTTCGAGGCCAAGGCGGAGCTGTTCACCCCGGAGATGACGCGGGTGGCGGTCCTCAACGCCGACGATGCGGCCGGCCAGCGTCTCATCCGGCGGCTGCGGGAGGCCGACACTGTGCCGGTGGTGACCTACGGCTACGACCCCGTCGACGACTACCGGCTGATGGACTGGCAGCCCGACGCGGGCGGCAGCCGTTTCACGGTGCGGCACGGCGGGCGCGACCTCGACATCCGGCTGGCGATGCCGGGCGAGTACAACGCGCGCAACGCCGTGCTCGCGCTGGCGATGATCGACGCGGGCGGGTACGACGGGGCGGCCGCCGCCGAGGGGCTGCGGCGCGCCTGCGTCCCCGGGCGGATGGAGCCCGTGTGGTTGGGGCCGGACGCGCCGTACGCGTACGTCGACTTCGGGCACACGCCGCAGGCGATCGCCGCGGCACTCGGCGCCGTCCCGAAGCCCCGCGTGGCGGTGGTGGGGGCCGGGGGCGACCGGGATCCCGCCAAGCGCGGGCCGATGGGCGCGGCCGCGGCGGAGGCGGCGCAGGTCGTGATCGTGACCGACGACAATCCGCGCAGCGAGGACCCCGCCGTGATCCGGGCGGCTGTGCGCGCGGGCGCCGAGCCCGTGGCGGCGCGCCTGGGCCATCGCGTCGTGGAGGTCGCGCCGCGGGAGGCCGCCCTGGCGTTCGCGCTGGAGACCGCGGCGCCGGGCGAGTCGGTGGTGGTGTTGGGCAAGGGCCACGAGACCACCCAACTGTTGGCCGACGGCGCGCACCCGTTCAGCGACGCGGCGGTGCTGCGCGAGGCGTGGCAGCGACAGCAAAGGGCCCGCGCATGAGGATCCTGACGGCGGGGCAGGTGGCCGCACTGGCCGGCGGCCGGTGCGCCGGCGATCATGCGCGCCTGGTCGGGCCCGGCGTCGTCGCCGACAGTCGACAGGTGGGCCCCGGTGCCCTGTTCGTCGCCCTGCCGGGGGAGCACGCCGACGGCCGCCAGTTCGCGGCGGCGGCCGTCGCCCAGAGGGCCGCGGCCGTGCTGGCCGCCTCGGAGCTGCCGGGGCTCGGCGTCCCCACGATCGTCGCGCTCGACCCGCTGCGCGGCTTGGCCGACCTGGCACGGGGCGTGGTCACCGAGGCGAGGGCCGCGGGCCTCACGACCCTGGCGCTCACCGGATCGGCGGGGAAGACGACGACGAAGGACATCCTGGCGCAGCTCCTCGACCCGGACGGCCCGACCGTCGCGCCGCAGGGATCCTGGAACAACGAACTGGGCGTGCCGCTGACGGCCTGCCGGGTCGATGCGTCCACACGGTACCTCGTGAGCGAGATGGGGGCCCGCGGCGCCGGCCACATCGCCTGGCTGTGCGGGATCACGCCCCCGACGGTGGCCGCCGTGACCAACGTCGGGACGGCCCACCTGGGCGAGTTCGGCAGCCAGGAGGGGATCGCGGCGGCCAAGGGCGAGATCGTGGAGGCGCTGCCGTCCGGGGGTTGGGCCGTGCTCAACGCCGACGACGCGCTCGTCGCAGGCATGGCCGCGCGCACCGACGCCCGCGTCGCGTGGTTCAGTGCCGGGGCGCCGGTCGTCCCGGCGGCCACGCTCAACGAGGCGCCCCTGTCGGTGCGGGCGACCGGCAGCCGTGCGGACGACCTGGAACGCTACGGCTTCACCCTCACCGGGTCAGCCGACGGGCGAGGTTTTGCGCACGCCGTGCGGCTCCCGCTCGTGGGCCGGCACCTTGTGGCCGACGCCTTGGCGGCCGCGGCGATGGCCCTGGCCGTCGGGCTGCATCCCGGGGATGTCGCCGCACGCCTTGGCCACCTGGTGCCGCGTTCCCCGTGGCGCATGGCGCTGCACGAACTGCCCGGCGGGGCGGTGCTGGTGAACGACGCGTACAACGCGAATCCGGATTCGGTGGCGGCCGCGCTGGACACCGTGGGCCGGATGATCGCCGCCCGGCGGCGGCAGTGGCCGCAGGCGCGTGCGTGCGCCGTGCTCGGCGACATGCTGGAGTTGGGGCCGCTGGCGCCGGCGCTGCACCGTGAGGCGGGGAGCCGTGCCGCCCGGTGCGGGGTGAGCGTGCTCGCAGTCGGCCAGTACGCCGCCGACGTGGTCGCGGGCGCCCGCGAGTCGGGGGGACAGGCCCGTGTCGTGCAGTACGCTGACGTGCCGGACGCCGTGCCGACCGGCGCGGGCGATGTCGTGCTGTTCAAGGCCAGCCGCGGTCTGGGGCTGCCTGCATCCGAGCTGGATCGTCGGGGCCTGGGCCTGGAACGCCTGGTCGCGGCCGTCCTGGAGGGGCAGGGGGGACAGACCCGATGAAGATGGTGCTGGGCGCCGGCCTGATCGCGCTGGTGGTGACGCTCGTCGGCACGCGGTGGCTGATCGGCGCGCTGGCGCGCCGCCACTACGGTCAGTTTGTGCGCGACGACGGGCCGAGCACGCATTCCATCAAGCGCGGCACGCCCACCATGGGTGGGCTCGTGCTCATCATCGCCTGCGTCGTCGCCTACGCCGGGGCGCACCTGGTGATGTGGCAGCGGCCCTCGGCCAGCGCCCTGCTGGTGCTCGGGCTGTTCGTGGCGACGGGCCTGCTCGGGCTGGCCGACGATTGGTCGAAGATCTCCCACAAGCGTTCCCTCGGGTTGTCGGCGCGCACCAAACTGGCCGGTCAGCTCCTCATCGGGGTGACCTTCAGCGTCCTCGCGTTGCGCCTCCCCGACGGCTACCACACGACACCGGCGTCCACCGCGATCAGCTTCACCCGCGACATCGAGGCGCTGCGCCTGCCCGTGGTGCTGGCGGTCGTCTGGATGACGGTCCTCATCACCGGGTTCTCCAACGCGGTCAACCTGACCGACGGGCTCGACGGCCTGGCGACCGGCGCGTCGACCATGGTGTTCGCGGCGTTCGTCCTCATCAACATCTGGCAGTACGGCCAGTGGTGCGAACGAGCCACCACCGCCGGGGCCCGGTGCTATGTCGCCCGCAATCCGTACGACCTTGCCGTCGTCGCGGTCGCGCTGGCCGCGGCGTGCTTCGGCTTCCTGTGGTGGAACGCCCGTCCGGCCGGGATCTTCCTCGGCGACACCGGTTCGCTGGCGCTCGGCGCGGCCATGGCGGGCCTGGCGGTCGTGACACGGACCGAGCTGCTGCTGTTCCTGCTCGGGGCGCTGTTCGTCGTGGAGACGGCCTCCGTGATCATCCAGGTGGGATGGTTCAAGGCGAGCCACGGCAAGCGCGTGTTCAAGATGGCACCGTTGCACCATCACTTCGAGCTGCTCGGCTGGGCCGAGGAGACGGTCGTCGTGCGGTTCTGGATTATCTGTGGGCTGACGATCGTGGTCGGTTTCGGGATTTTCTACGGCGAGTGGGTGCTGGGACAATGAGCGCGCTGACGTGGCTGGAGACCGCCGACCGGACGTCCCCGTGGCCGGGTGCCACCGTCGTCGTGGCGGGTCTGGGGACGTCGGGATTCGCGGCCGCCGACGCACTGTGCGAACTCGGGGCGCACGTGGTCGTCGTCGACGAGGGCACCTCGGACGCGCTCGCCGACCGGGCCGGTCTGCTCGAGCACCTGGGGGCGCAGGTCCGGCTCGGCCCGGGTGCGTCGGCCGCCCTCGACGATCGCGCGGACCTGGTGGTCGTCTCGCCCGGCTGGCATCCCGACGCGGCGCTTCTGCTGGCGGCCGGGGCGCGCGGCGTACCCATCTGGGGCGACGTGGAGCTGGCGTGGCGTCTCATGTTCCCCGACCGTGTCGTGCCCTGGCTCGGCGTGACCGGGACGAACGGCAAGACGACGACGACGCAGATGCTGGCGTCGATGCTCGCAGCCGCGGGCCACCGGGTGGCGACCGTCGGCAACATCGGGCGTCCCGTGATCGAGGCGATCAACGAGGGCGGCTACGACGTGTTCGCCGTGGAACTGTCCAGTTTCCAGCTTCACTGGTCCCAAACGCTCCGGCTGCGCAGCGCCGCCGTGCTGAACCTGCATCCGGACCACCTGGAGTGGTACGCGCGCCCGGGCGCCACGGAGGCGGACCTGATGCGCGACTACGGTGCCGACAAGGCTGCCATCTTCCGGGGTGTCGAGGCGGCGTGCGTCTACAACGTCGCCGAGCCGGCCACCCGTGCCATGGTCGAGGAGGCGGACGTGACCGAGGGCGCCCGGGCCATCGGCTTCACGACCGGCATCCCCGGGGTGGGCATGCTCGGCGTCGTGGACGACCTGCTCGTCGACCGGGCGTTCATCGACCAGCGGGCCTCGTCGGCGCTGCCACTGGCGAGCCTCGCCGATGTCCGGCCCGCCGCGCCGCACAACGTCGCGAACGCGCTCGCCGCCGCCGCGCTGGCCCGCAGTTTCGGCGTCCCGTCCGGGGCGGTCGCCGAGGGCCTGCAACGGCTCGTCCCCGGTGGGCACCGCATCGCGACCGTCGAGGTGGTCGACGGGGTCACGTATGTGGACGACTCGAAGGCCACCAACCCGCACGCCGCGGACGCCTCCCTGCGCGCGTTCGGCACGATCGTGTGGGTCGCGGGCGGCCAGGCGAAGGGCACCCACTTCGACGACCTCGTGGCGGCGCACGCGTCCCGGCTGCGGGGGGCCGTGCTGTTCGGGACCGACCGGGCCGAACTCGCCGGGGCCCTGGCGCGCCGCGCACCCGGCGTGCCCGTCGTCGTGCTGGACGGCGCGGACCGGGCCGTGATGGGGGAGGCGGTGCGGCGGGCGGCGACGCTCGCCCGGCCCGGGGACACCGTGCTGCTGGCACCCGGCTGCGCCAGCCTGGACATGTGGAGCGGGTACGACGCCCGCGGCGACGACTTCGCCGCGGCCGTGCGTGCGCTGGAACCAGCCGGCAACCCCGAAGGAGAGGCCGCATGAGCGTGTCCACCGACATCCGCCCCCCCCGGCCCGCGCAAGCCGCCAAGCCGCGCTCGATGATCGCCGAGGCGTTGTCCCGCCCGCTCGCCGACTACTACCTGCTGCTGGTGTGCACGGGCCTGCTCGTCGCGATCGGCGCGATCATGGTCGAGTCGGCGTCGTCCGTCTACGCGATGGTGGAGACGGGCAACTCGTACTACTACTTCAT
>WQUE01000143.1 GCA_009785885.1 Actinomycetes bacterium | reverse complement strand
CGTCTCCCGGGACTGGACGCGACGAGCTGGTGACGGTGGCCGCCGCGGCCGGGGCGGGTTCGTCGCATCCCCTCTCGCGGGCGATCGCCGCCCTCGCCCCTACGGTTCCCGCCGCCGCCCAGGCCACCGCCGTGCCGGGACGGGGCATCAGGGCAGCCGTGGCGGGCCACGCCGTGGTCCTGGGACGCCCGGATTGGGTGGGCGCCGAAGTGGCCTCCCATGAGACCGCCTCGGCGCCTCCGGCCGAAGGCGCGGGGACCGCCGTCGCTGTCGGCTGGGACGGCGCCGTCCGCGGCACCTTCGAGGTGCACGACGCCGTGCGTCCGGACGCCGCGGCCGCTGTCGCCGCCTTCCGCCACCTGGGCCTGGCACCCGTCCTGCTCACCGGCGACGCTCCAGGACCGGCCCGCACGGTCGCCGCCCAGACGGGCATCGAAGACGTCCGGGCCGCGCTCGCACCGGCCGACAAGGTGGCGGCGATCGCCGCCCTCCAGGCCGCCGGACGACGCGTCGCGATGGTCGGCGACGGGATCAACGATGCGGCTGCGCTCGCCCAAGCAGACCTCGGCATCGCGATGGGCGGTGGCACGGATGCGGCGATCGCGGCCGCCGACCTGACGCTGATGCGCGCGGACCTGACCCTGGCGGTCGACGCCGTCCGGCTGGCGCGAGTCTGTTTCCGCACGATCCGGACCAACTTCTTCTGGGCGCTGGCCTACAACGTCGTCGCCATTCCGGTGGCGGCCGCCGGATGGCTGAACCCGATGATCGCCGGGGCTGCCATGGCCTGTTCGTCGCTGTTCGTTGTCGGCAACTCTTTGCGCCTTCGCTGGTTTCGTCCCGCCCAAGCCTGAGCGGGACCGCATGGCAACGACATTTCCTCCTGCGTTGCGGCGATCATCAGATTTGGCCGCAACCACGGCCCACGACACTCATTCGGCCCAGAAAACGGTCGTGACGCCCTTGAATGGCCCTCTATCATGGAGTCACCGAACTAGCGGGCCTGAGTTCCGGGGGGATATGCTCGGCCCGCTAACCTGCGGCATGCGTGCCGCAGGTCGCGGGGCTAGCTCCTTGGTTGACGCGGGCCCCGCGCTATGGCTAGGCGGCTTCGGGGGAGGTCGCGCTAGTCGTGCAGGCCGGGCGCGGGGCGGTGCCCGGCCTGCACCTCCCCTCTCCTGTCAGCCGTGTTTGGGTCGCTGGACGACGGGGTCTCCCAGCCAGACGGACGACTCGCGCCGCATCAGGAACACGATCCCCGCCACATTGGCCGCCAACACCACCAACACGATCAGGGTCATGACCGACAGCGTGCCTTTGGCGAGCGCCACGATGACGAGCAACGCGTCGGGAATGACAGCGGTGACGATCATCACGACCAGCAGCACCGTGCGCCACGCGCGACGGCGCCCCAGGACCATCGCGGCACCCAGGGCGAGCAGGGCCGCCATCAGGACACCCCCCGCCCCGACGCCGATCAACACAGCCGCCGCGAGGCTTTCCGAGACGCCGTTCGCCGGATCGACCAGGCTCGCCAGGGCGCTGCCCCGCACAACCGCGACGACGATCGCCGCAACCCCGCCGCCGCCGCAGGCGAGCGCCTGGACGAAAGCCATGGCGGCCGCGATCGGGATGGCCCGCGGACGCGACCCGGCCGGATGGTCGGTCACGCGAACCGGGGGCGCCACGACGGGCGCGGCAGCCGGCATCACCGGCGCCTTCAGGTAGGACGGCGTCACGGGTGGGGCCGCCGACGCGGACGCCTGCTGGGGACTGGGGCCTGACCCGGGGGACGGGCCGGTGAGGGGACTCGACATGGGCTCCATTATCGCGCGCTCGCACCCGGTCGGGTGATTTGGTGTCTCACGACGGCGCCGGGTAGGCTGGATGTTTGCCGAAGACCGCTGGTGGCGATCAGCTCCAAGGCCCGCAAGGGCGCCCGCGCAGGTACGAATGACAGGCTTGGCCGTCGCACGCGACAGCCGAGTCTCGCCCTGAGTGCCTGCGCACCAGGGCGTTTTTCTTCCCTGGGGCTGTCGTGCACGGTGGTCGGCGGCACACAAGGGAAGGAGAACCAGGTGGCGAGGCCTGACAAGGTAGCCGCGGTGACGAGCTTGCAGGACAAGTTCGCAACATCGACGGCCGCCGTGCTCACCGACTACCGAGGGCTCCGGGTCAAAGATCTGAAGGCGTTGCGCCGGATGCTCGGCCCGGATGCCGACTACGCCATCGCGAAGAACACCCTGACCAAGCTCGCCGCCCATGGCGCCGGCATCGAGGGGCTGGACGACCAGCTCACCGGGCCGACGGCCATCGCCTTCATCACAGGCGACGTGGCGAACGTGGCCAAGGGATTGCGTGACTTCGCGAAGGCCAATCCGCTCCTGATCATCAAGGGCGGCGTGATGGAGGGCAAGACCCTCGACGCCGCCGCCGTCAAGCAACTCGCCGACCTGGAGTCGCGTGAGGTGCTGCTGGCCAAGCTGGCCGGGGCGATGAAGGGCGGCGCCCAGAAGGCCGTGTCGCTGTTCGCCGCACCGCTGGTCCAGGCGGCCCAGCTGTTCGGCGCCCTGCAGGACAAGCTCGGCGGGCCCGTGGCGGATGCGGATGATCAAGAGCCGACAGAACCGGCGGAATCGGTGGCATCCGATACCGCACCTGCTGCCGGGACGGCAGCACCCGAGGCCAGCGATGCGGCCCCGGCCACACCAGACGCGGCTGATGCTGCATCGGATCAGTAGGAAGGACGCTGGATCATGGCGAAGTTGAGCAACGAGGAACTCCTTGAAGCCTTCAAGGGGATGAGCCTCATCGAGTTGAGCGAGTTTGTGAAGCTGTTCGAGGAGACCTTCGACGTCAAGGCGGCCGCTCCGGTGGCCGTGGCGGCGGCGCCGGTCGCGGCGGCAGCGGCCGACGAGGGCGCGGGCGACGAGGGTGGCTCCGATTACGTCGACGTCGTGCTGGAATCGGGCGGCGAGAAGAAGATCGCGGTCATCAAGGAGGTGCGCGCCCTCACCAGCCTCGGCCTGAAGGAGGCCAAGGACCTGGTCGAGGCCGCGCCGAAGATCGTCCTGGAGCACGTCACGAAGGATGCGGCGGCCAAGGCGAAGGAGCAACTCGAGGCGGCCGGCGCGACGGTGACGCTGAAGTAGTCACCCCTCGCCTATCGGCTCTACACACGAACGGGGAGCCATCCGTCAGGATGGCTCCCCGTCTGCGTGTCGTAGGGACGCGGGCCGACCTCAGGCCGTGCGCTCGGCCGGGCGGCTGGCGAGGGCATCGACCTGAACGGACGGGCCCATCGTCGTCGAGATGGCGATACGGCGCACGTAGCGGCCCTTCGCCGTGGCCGGCTTGAGCCGGGCGATCTCGTCCATCGCTGCGCGATAGTTCTCGAGCAGGGCCTCCGGGGCGAACGACCGCTTGCCGATGATGAACTGCAGGTTGGCGTGCCGGTCGACGCGGAACTCGATCTTGCCGCCCTTGATGTCGGTGACGGCCTTTGCCACGTCCATCGTCACCGTGCCGGTCTTCGGGTTCGGCATGAGGCCGCGCGGGCCGAGGATGCGGCCCAGCTTTCCCACCTTGCCCATCAGGTCGGGCGTGGCGACACACGCGTCGAAGTCCAGGTAACCGCCGGCCACCTTCTCGATCAGCTCGTCGCTGCCGACCTCGTCGGCCCCGGCATCGATGGCCTCGGTCGCCTTGGGCCCTTGCGCGAACACGAGGACGCGGGCGGTCTTGCCGGTGCCGTGCGGCAGGTTGACCGTGCCACGCACCATCTGGTCGGCCTTGCGCGGGTCGACGCCGAGACGCATGGCCACGTCGATCGTCTCGTCGAAACCGGCCGCCGGATAGCTTTGGAGAAGCGCGATCGCCTCTTCCGGCACGTAGCTCTTGGTGCCGGTGCGCAGCTGCTGGGCCGCGCGATACCGCTTGGAGCGTTTCATGACGCTGGTTCCTTTCCTGGCAGCCCCGTAGGCTGCTCCACCAGTCCTGGTCCGGGTCGTCCCCTCCCAGGTTTCCTTGTCACTTGCGTATTCAGTTGTCGGGTTCGCGGGTCAGGCGACCGTGACGCCCATGGAACGCGCGGTGCCCTCGACCACCAGCATGGCGGCCTCCACATCGTTCGCGTTCAGGTCGGGCATCTTGATCTCTGCGATCTCCCGGACCTGTGCCTTGGTGATCTGCCCAACCTTGGCCTTGTTCGGGGTGCCCGAGCCCTTCGCCACGCCCGCGGCCTTCTTGATCAACTCGGCGGCGGGCGGCGTCTTCGTGATGAACGTGAACGAGCGATCCTCGTAGATCGTGATCTCGGCCGGGATGATCGTGCCACGCTGGGACTCCGTCGCCGCGTTGTACGCCTTGACGAACTCCATGATGTTGACCCCGTGGGGGCCCAACGCGGTGCCGACCGGCGGGGCCGGTGTCGCAGCGCCGGCCTGGATCGCGATCTTGACGACCGCCGTCACCTTCTTCTTACTGGGAGGCATTCATCGCTCCTTGTGCTCGTATTGTGTCCCTTGTCGGCGACCGGTCCGGGACGCCTCGGCGTCCCATCGGACCGGCCTACGCTTTCTGGATCTGGGTGAAGGCCAGATCGAGCGGGGTTTCCCGCCCCATGATCTCGACGTTGGCCCGCAGCCGCTGGTTGCGCGGGTTGATCTCGGTGATGGTCGCGTGCATCGAGGCGAACGGGCCGTCGATGATTTCGATGTTGTCCCCCACCCGGTAGTCGACGACCTCGACCTTGCGACGACGTCGTGCCGGAGAGTCGGCATGGGCGGCGACGACCTTCGCAACGACGCTCGGCGTGAGCATCCGCTCCACCTCGGACGGGTCCAGCGGAACCGGCGAGTTGGCGTGCCCGACGAACCCGGTGACGCTCGGCGTGTGCCGCACCGCGGACCACGAATCGTCGGTCATCTCCATCCGGACGAGGACGTACCCCGGCGTGAACACGCGCGTCACCGTCTTGCGCGCCCCGTTACGGATCTCGACCGCGTCTTCGGTCGGCACGACGGTCTCGAAGATGTACTCCTCCATGTTCATCGTCTTCACGCGGAAGTCGATGTTCTGCTTCACACGGTTCTCCATGCCGGAGTACGTGTGCACGACATACCATCCGCCCGGCCGGCTGGCCAGCTCCTCGCGCAGCGTCGCCAAGGCGGCCTGCACCTCGGGGTCCTCGTCATCCAGATCGGCCCCGGCCGGACCGACTGACGTCTGGTCCTCATCGGGGACGGACAGATCGATCTGAATGTCGTCGGCGGACGAGGACGAGGCGAAGTCACCGAAGTCGAGGTCGATCTCGACCTCGGGCCGCTCCGGCTCATCCGGCAGCGACAGGTCGATCTGGATCGCCTCGGGATCGAACATCGTGTCGTTCGGCACTTGCGTCAACTTAGCTTCCTCCCAGCCACTTGGTCAGGCTCCACCCGAAGCCGTAGTCCAGTCCCGTCACGACGACCATGAGGAACAAGACGAAAACGAGCACGACCAGGAAGTACTGTCCGGTCTGCTCCCCGGATGGCCACACGACCTTCTTCAGTTCGGCGATCGACTGCTTCGCAAACACGATAGGCCCACGAGGTTTCGGGGCCGTCTTCGCCGCCTCAGATTGCTTCGTGGTCGGACGATCCTTCTTCACCGGCGCCTGCGTCAGCGTGCGGCGGACCGGCCGCGGTGCCGCGGTGTCCTCATCCGTCTCGTCGGACTCGGCGGCGGCCGTCTCCTCGGCGGGGACCGCCTTCGGCTGACGTCGCACCGGACGGGTCGACGCGGCCTTGCGGGCGGCGCGACTCGCCTCGTCGAGTTGCTCCTCGTCGATCGCCGGCTCTTCGGGCTCGGGCGAGAACACGGCACCACCCGACAGTTCCTCGGCCTCGGTCTCGTCCGCGGCGACCTGCGCCGCGACGTCGGGCAGATCGGGGCTCACCAGGTCTTCGCCCTCGGGGGTGAGCGCCAGCTCCGCCTCGTCCAGGTCGTCTGCCTGGACCGGCGTCAGCGGGCGGTTCGTGGCCGCCACGGCCTCGGCGAGCTTGTCGTCGGCGACCTTGGCCGCCTCGGCCAGCTTGGCGTCCGCCTCGGGCACGTCCGTCACCGCGGCCTCGTCCCCGGCGTCCTCGACCAACGAGTCGAAGTCCGGCTCGACGCCGGACGAACTCTCGTCCTGGGCGTCCAACTCCTCGCCCGGACGCTGGTCACCCTCGTCGGGAAGGCTGGGAAACTTGTCAGCCACGATCCGTCCTTTTCGTTCATCGGTATTGCGCACGCGTCTCCGGCGCACCTCGCCGGGGGCCGGAGCCCGCGCCAGGCGCGAACTGCCGAGCAGGGCACGAGGGACTTGAACCCCCAACCTGCGGTTTTGGAGACCGCTGCTCTGCCAATTGAGCTAGTGCCCTTCGCGGATCCGCCTTTGGGCAGGCCGCGAAACTGGTGTCGACCACCAGACGTGCCAGTCTAGCCGGTGAGCCCAGCCGATGCGAAACGCGCGAGGCCGGGACCGGGGTCGCCTCACGCGTCCCAGGCTGTCCCGACGAGCACCACCTCGGGCTCCAGGTCGATGCCGAAGCGGTCGCGGACCGCGTGTTCGACCCCGTGTGCGAGCGCCACCAGATCCGCCGCGGACGCCTGCCCCGGGTTGGTCAGGGCCAGGACGTGCTTCGTCGACAGACGTGCCGCCATCGGTTCGCCCGGTGGCACGATCACCGCGGGCCGCTCCGCGCGCGCCCGCACCGGGATGCCCCAGCCGCGGCCGAGGCCCGCGTGCTCGATCAGCCAGGCCGCCGAGGTCTTCACCCGCCCGTCGGCCTGCGGGAACCGGGGCGCCTCCGCCGGTAGCGACTCGGCCGCGGCGCCGTCGAGGAGCGGGTTCGTGAAGAACGACCCCGCACTCCACGTGTCGGTATCGGCCTCGTCGAGCACCATGCCCTTGCCGCGACGCAGCGCGAGGACGGCGTCGCGGACGTCGGCCAGCCCCGCCCTTTCGCCGACCGCGATGCCGAGCGTGCGGGCCAGTTCCGCGTAGGCCACCGGAGCGCTGCGATCGTCGGCGGCCAGGGCGAACGTCACCTCGAGGACGACGTAGCGTCCCGAGGCCTCGGCGCTCGTCCGCGACCGCTTGAACCGGCTGTCGCGGTAGCCGAAACCGCCGTCGGCGCCAGGGAACACCCGGACCCGACCCGTCCGGCGGTCGTAGGCCCGGACCTCGTGGATCGAGGCGGCCACCTCCGCGCCGTACGCTCCGACGTTCTGCACGGGTGTGGCCCCGGCGAGCCCGGGCACGCCCGAGAGCGCCTCCAGCCCACTCCAGCCTTCTGCGACGGTGCGGGCCACGAGGTCGTCCCACGGTTCGCCCGCCTGGACGCGCAGCCGCACCCCGTCGGCCGTCTCAACCGTGACGCCCCTGGTGGCGACGTGAATGACCGTTCCCGGGAACCCGTCGTCGCCGACCAACACGTTCGACCCGCCGGACAGGATGAACACCGGCTCGCCGGCCTGGTCGGCCTTGCGGACGGCGGCGACGAGGTCGTCGGCGGTCGTGGCCTCGATGAACGCGCGCGCGGGTCCGCCCACCCGCAACGTCGTGTGGTCGGCCAGCCGGAGCCCACCGGTGTCGCCCGGCATTCCGGGGCGGCTCACCGGTCGGCCCTCCCGGCGTGAACGGCAACCGTGGCCACGGCCCCGGCGAGGACGCCGATCCGCACCTCGCCGGCCGCGTCGTAGCCGGCATCCACGGCGACCGTCGCCTCGCCGCCCGACACGTCCGTGACCCGCCCCGCCAGGTGCAGGGCAACCCCATCCGGGGGCACGGGCAGCGGCCGGACGAAGCGTGCCCGCCACGTCCGGACGTCGGCCACGTCCACGCCCGCTTGCGTAACGACGCGCAGCGCCAACCCCATCGTCAGCAGGCCGTGCGCCACGGCCCCGGGGAGGCCGAGGGCGCGGGCGGCCGCATCGGAGACGTGGATCGGATTGTCGTCGCCCGAAGCGAGCGCGTACTGCCGCACCTGTGGCTGCGTCACCGCGAGCGTCAATCCGGGCAGCACCGCCCCGGGCTCGGGCCGCCAGCCGGGAGCCGGGCCGGCGCCACGTCCGGTGCCCGGGGACGATGCCGCCGCGGGTGCGGTCGCCGCCGCGTCGCGTGAACCCGCCCGGGCGGCCGCCGTGCCGGCGGAATGAACGAGCGTGGCCCGGGCGAGACACACCGGCTCGCCCGCCGTCGTCGCGATGTCGACGCGCAGGGTCAACCACAGGCTGCTCGCCCGCTCGCGGGCTCGCTCGACGGCCAGCCGGGCCTCCAGTTCGTCGCCGGGGCGGATCGGTCGGATGAACGTGAAGGCCTGGTCCGTATGGATCGTGCGGGACAGGGAGCACCCCACCTCCGGATCGTCGAACAGGCCCTGCCAGGCCCGGGCGGCCAGAACCGCATTGAACGTCGGCGGGGCGAGCGCCGGGTAGGCCGGATCGGCATCGCCGAGCGCGGCCGCAAACGCCTCGACCGCCTCGCGTGTCACACGGTAGGGCCGGGTCGGCGGGTACGCCCGGCCGGCCAGATCGTCGCTTCGCACCACGGGGCCAGCCTAGTAGCCCCCGGTCCCCCGTCGCGGCGCCTGCCGGGGGCCTCCAACCGCCTCCACACGGACACCGGCTCTTCGCCCACGGCTCAACCGGCGCGTCGCACGTGTGCGGCGGGCAGACCAACGCGCCGAACAGCCCCCGCCCGGCCGGACCGCCTGCCTAGAATGAGCCCATGACCCCCAGCGCCGGGCGGAAGGCCGCCTCGCCGCTGAGCCGACTCGTGAGGAGCAGTCATGGCCGAGATCGCAATCCCAAGCAAGCACGCAGAAGCGTTGACCTGCGACGTGGCGCTGGTCGGCGCCGGCATCATGAGCGCCACCTTGGCCGCCATCCTGTCGTCGCTCGACCCCACCTTGTCGCTGATGGTGATCGAGCGAATGCCGCAGGCGGCGGAGGAATCCAGCAGCCCGTGGAACAACGCCGGCACCGGGCACGCCGGCATGGCGGAGCTGAACTACTCCCCGGAGAAGGCGGACGGCAGCGTCGACGTGTCGAAAGCCATCGCCATCAATGAGCAGTTCCAGGTGAGCCGCCAACTGTGGGCGTCGCTCGTCGAGGCCGGCGTCACCTCGGATCCGGCGTCGTTCATCAACCCCACCGCCCACATGAGCTTCGTCACAGGCGAAGCCGGGCAGCGCTACATGAAGACCCGCTACGAGTTGCTCCGCGCGAGCGCCCTGTTCAACTCCATGCGCTACAGCGAAGACCCGGCCCAGATCGCCGCCTGGGCGCCACTGCTGATGGAGGGACGCGACACGTCCGTGCCGCTGGCGTGCACGTGGGACCCGGAGGGCACGGACATCAACTTCGGCGCCCTCGCCAAGCAGTACCTGTCGTGGGTCCAGCGGCGCGGGGCCGTCCTCGAGTTCAACCACCAGGTGGTCAACCTGAAGCAGGACGATGACGGCGCCTGGCTGTTGCACATCGAACCGACCAGCGGCGGCACGACGCAGATCATCCGCTGCCGGCGGTTGTTCATCGGCGCCGGCGGCTATGCGCTGCGGCTGCTGCAGCAGTCGAAGGTGCCGGAGGCGCGCGGCTACGCCCTGTTCCCGATCAGCGGCCAGTTCCTGACGAGCAACACCCCCGACGTCACCAGCCGGCACAGTGCCAAGGTGTACGGGCAGGCGAAGGTGGGTGCGCCGCCCATGTCGGTGCCGCACCTGGACGCCCGCGTCATCGACGGCGAGAAGTGGGTGCTGTTCGGGCCGTTCGCGGGGCAGAGCGTCAAGTTCCTGAAGAACGGTTCCGCGCTGGACGCCGTGCGGATGCTGAAGAGCCACAACTTCATGCCGATGCTGCAGGTGGCCAAGGACAACTTCGGCCTCATGAGCTACCTGGGCCAGCAGATCTTCATGTCGCGGAACAAGCAGCTCGACGAGCTCAAGGAGTTCTACCCGCTGGCCCGCATGGAGGACTGGCACCTGACGGTCGCGGGGATGCGTGCCCAGGTGATCAAGCCGAAGGAGGGGCGCGGCTCGCTCGAGTTCGGCACCGAGACGATCTTCGCCGGGAACGACACGGTGGCCGCCGTGCTGGGAGCCTCGCCGGGCGCCTCGACGGCCGTGCCGATCATGCTGGGCATCGTCCGGCGCCTGTTCGCCGACCGGCTCGATGTCTGGCGCCCGCGCCTGCTGGAGATGATCCCGACGTGGGGCCAGGACCTGAGCGGCAATCCGGCGTTGGCCCAGTCGACCCGTCAGCGCACGGCGAGCGTACTCAAGACCGTTCCGCCGACGGACTGACGGTACGCCCCGGGACGGCGAAAGCCCGACGAGCACGTCACGGGACGTGCCCCTCGGGCTTGTGGTGGGTGCCGCGCGGGCCCGGCGTCAGCGGGTTTCGCGATGGGCGGTGTGCTTGCCGCAGTTCGGGCAGAACTTCGCCAACTCGAGCCGGTCGGGCGTGTTGCGGCGGTTCTTCTTCGTGATGTAGTTGCGGTGCTTGCAGTCGGTGCACGCGAGCGTGATCTTCGGACGGACGTCCGCCTGCTTCTTGGCCATGATGGTCCCTCTTCTTCACCCGTTGCGCCGCCAGAGCGCACACCGCTTCATTTTACGCCAACCGGCAAGGCACCCCGCACGCGGGGCGCATCGCCTGCGCCGTCTGGTAGCGGGAGCGGGACTCGAACCCGCGACACAGCGATTATGAGCCGCTTGCTCTACCGCCTGAGCTATCCCGCCACGTGAGCCCCCATGCAGAATCGAACTGCAGACCTTCTCCTTACCATGGAGACGCTCTACCGACTGAGCTATAGGGGCCAGTCGCCCCCACACGCTACCCCACCAGGCCACATCCGCTCAAATCGCCCACGCCGGCGGCGCACCCGCCGAGGGGGTGTGCGACCCCGGCCTGGCTACGCTGGGACGGCAGGCGGACACCAGAGCCGCCCCAACCCGAGGAGGCCGCCATGAGCATCCGGCTCGGCACCGAGGTAGCCCGGGCCCTGGCCGGGCACCGGCCCGTCCTGGCCCTGGAATCGACCATCATCACCCACGGCCTGCCCCGCCCCCGCAATGTCGAGGTTGCCCGCGCGACGGAGGCCGCGGTCCGCGAGGCGGGTGTCACGCCGGCCACGATCGGCGTTGTCGGCGGGGACTGCGTGGTCGGGCTGTCGGACGCCGAACTGGAGCGGCTCGCCCTCGACGAGTCCTGCGTGAAGCTGTCGATCCGCGACCTGCCGATCGCCGCCGCGTTGGGCCTGTCCGGCGGCACGACGGTCGCCGCCACCGCCACGCTCGCCCACCGCGCCGGCATCAAGGTGTTCTCGACCGGCGGACTCGGCGGTGTCCACCGCGGTGCGTCCCACACGTTCGACGAGTCGGCGGATCTGCCTTCGCTGGCCGCCACGCCGCTCGTGCTCGTCAGCGCCGGCGTGAAGTCGATCCTCGACGTCGGCGCCACCCTGGAGCGCCTGGAGACGCTGTCCATCCCGGTCCTCGGCTGGCGGACGCGCGCCTATCCAGGCTTCTACATCGCCGATTCGGGCTTCACCGTCGACTACCAGGTCGACACGCCCGAGCAGGTGGCCGCGGTCGCCGCCGCGCGCGACGCGTTGGGGCTGAGTGCGGCGGTGCTCGTCGCCAACCCGCTGCCCCCCGAACACCAGCTCGACCGGGCGCTGCACGACCGCGCGCTCGCGGCGGGGCTCGCCGAGGTGGAGGCCCGGGGAGTCCGCGGGCACGACGTCACGCCGTTCCTGCTCGACTACATGCAGCGGCACACCGGCGGGGAGTCCCTGGAGGCCAATCTGGCGGCATACCGCGGGAACGTCGACCTGGGCGCCCGCATCGCCGCCGCCATCGCAGGCGCGTGAGGGCGTTCCCCGTGAACACCCCCGTGTTGGGCGTCCTCGGCGACATCGCCGAGGACGTGGTCGTGTGGCAGCAGGCCCCGCTCGCCATGGGCTCGGACACCCCGAGCCGGATCGTGCGCACCCGCGGCGGTAGCGCCGCGAACGTCGCCGCCTTCGCGTCCCCCCTGGTGGCGACCAGATTCATCGGATGCGTCGGGGACGACGCCGCGGGGTCCGCCGTCGTCCGTGCCCTGACGTCCGAGGGTGTGGACGTCCGCGTGACGACGGGATCGCGGACCGGCGTGATCGTGGTTCTCGTGGACGCCGCGGGCGAGCGGACGATGCTGCCGGACCGGGGCGCCAACGGCGAACTCGCCGACGTGCCCGGCGCCTGGCTGGACGACCTCGCGTGCCTGCACGTCACGGCGTACAGCCTCCTGACCGAACCGACGGCCACGACGTGTGAGCGCGCGCTGCGCCGCGTCCGGGGCCTGACCAGCGTGGACGCGTCCTCGGCGAGCGTGCTGCGGACGCTGGGGCCCGAGGCGTTCAGCGCATGGGTCGAGCGCCTCGATCCCGATGTCGTGTTCGCCAACGCCGAGGAGGCGCGCCTGCTGGGCTGGGACGCCGCCACGGCGGCGCCACGCGTGATGATCGTCAAGCATGGCCGCGACCCCCTGTTGGTACGCACCCGGACCGGCGCGGCGACCCAGCCCGTGCCGGTGGTGACCGGCGCGCGGGACAGCACCGGCGCGGGCGACGCGTTCGCCGCCGGCTTCCTCGCCGGCCTCCTGCGCTCCCCCGCCGCGGATCCTCGCAGCCGGCATCCCGACGACCCGGCACTCGCCGCCTGGTGCCGCCTCGGCCATGACCGCGCGGCCGGCGTCCTGACCCGGCCCGGCGCGGGTCG